>CALGIL010000040.1 GCA_937914895.1 uncultured Angelakisella sp. | reverse complement strand
TAATCATCAACAAAATTATCAAGTAAATCATAAACTTCTTGACGCGTCCGGGCGGCCGAAAAGGGAGGAAAAGAACAGGACAGAACACCAAAGCCCCAGGAAAATGCCCAGGGCCGAGATGATCCATCTGTATACGGTGGATGCCTTATTCATGCCGAAAACTCCTTGGTATCAAAAGGAAAGGGGGCCGGCCGGGAGGGGACTTATGCAACCGAAAGTCTTACTTCCAGGTCAGGTATGCGCCGCTGGAAAGAACAAACGTCAAAATTGCCATTACTGCCATTGCGATCTTCGCCTTCATGGATTTGAGCCCTCCTGTTTCGTCAGGCTCTGCCATCCCGCTATTGATTGCAGGCAATTCCGCTCCGCTAAAACAGTACCCCGGCCGGCCCCGTCCTGCCGATGAAAGATCCGCCGGCCTAGGGGGCCAGCAGACAGACGCGCCGGTTGATGGCGTCCAGCGTCGCCTTGACAATGCTTTGGTCAACGTCCAGCTCGTCGCTGTACACCGACCCCAGCAGCAGCTCGGTCCTGTCGCCCCGCTGGTGCCCCACCGCCACCGTGGTGATGTTCCAGTCGGCAATGGTGCTGAATTTGACCTCCACCGCCGAAAAGACCCGCTGGCCCAAAAAGGCATGCACCGCCTCCAGGGTGGCCCGGGCCACCGTCATGCGGCGGGAAAAATGGTTTACCGCGTCCGAGGCCTCGCCCACAAACTCCCGCTGGCCGCAGGACAGGGTGACCTGGGCCGAGGAGACGCCGTCCCGGTGGGAGGAGGCCACCTGCCGGCAGAGGAGCCGCACCTGCTCGGCGGCGGGCAGGCCGTCGTCCTCCATGTCAATCTGGGCAATGCTGACGGCGCGGTGGTCAATCTCCAGGTCGTACCGCGCAATCAGCGCGGACTGGATGTCCCGCACCAGCTGTTTGGGGCTGCGGGCTTGGCTTGCCAGAACATGAATCTCCGCGATGCCGCCCCCTTCGTCCAGCTTGATGCGCGCGTGGAGAACTCCGGGCAGCATC
>CALGIL010000039.1 GCA_937914895.1 uncultured Angelakisella sp. | reverse complement strand
AGGGTTTGGCCCCTGGGCCAACATAGCGGTACGCGCAGGCCCCGCCCGCCAGGGCGCAAAACGCCTCCGGCAAGCCCCCCGCCAGGGCATCCAAAGAACGCGGAAAGGTTGGAATTTTTAAGAAAAAGAACGAAACCTCCCCTTGATTTCCCAGCCCCCGCAGGGTAGTATGAAGCATGGATTATTCTGCGGAGAAAAGAAAGGAGCCGGCATCCATGATCAAATTTGGCACCGGCGGCTGGCGGGCCGTCATTGGGGAGGACTTTACCAAGGCCAATATCCAGCGGCTGACGGCGGCCATGGCGCAAAAGCTCAGGGACGAGGGCGCGGCGGACAGCGGATTTGTCATTGGGTATGACCGCCGCTTTTTGTCCGAGGTGGCCGCCAGGTGGGCCTCCGAGGTCATGGCCGGGGCGGGCATCCGCTGCCGCATCATCGACCGGGAGTCGCCCACCCCCCTCATTATGTTTACGGTGGCCTATTACAGCCTACCCTACGGCATGGCGGTGACGGCCAGCCACAACCCCGCCGTCTACAACGGCATCAAAGTGTTTACCCGGGGCGGCCGGGACGCCGACGAGGCGGTCACCGGGGACATCGAGGCCTACATCGCCCGGACAGACCCGGACAGCATCCCCACCGTCCCCTACGAGGAGGGGCTGGCCAGCGGGATCATCGAGCTCATCGACCCCATGAATCCCTACATAGACAGCATCATCCGGGCCATCAACGTGGACGCCATCCGGGGCAGGCGCCTTCGGGTGGTGCTGGACCCCCTGTACGGGGTGGGCAAGGCGGCCTTACAAACCATCCTCATCACCGCCCGGTGTGATGTGGACGTCATCCACGAGCAGCGGGACGCCCTGTTTGGCGGCAGCCTGCCGGCGCCCAACCGCCAGACTTTGGCGGGCCTGCAGAATTACATGGAGGAGCGGCGGTACGACATCGGCCTTGCCACCGACGGCGACGCCGACCGCCTGGGGGTCATCGACGACCAGGGGCAGTTCCTTCATCCCAACAAGATACTGGTGCTGCTATATTACTATTTGGTGGCCTACAAGGGATGGCGGGGGGCCGCGGTGCGCAGCATTGCCACCACCCACCTGCTGGACCGCATTGCCGCCGACTTTGGCGAGGAGTGCTTCGAGGTGCCGGTGGGCTTCAAGTTTGTCTCGGCCAAGATGACCGAGACAAACGCCGTCATCGGCGGGGAGTCCTCCGGCGGCCTGACCGTCCGGGGGCACATCCAGGGCAAGGACGGCATTTACGCCGCCGCCCTGATGGTGGAGATGCTGGCGGTGACGGGCAAAAAGCTGTCCGACCTGTGGCGGGAGATTGCCCAAACCTACGGCAGCTGCGAGATGGAGGAGCGGGACTACGCTTTTTCGGAGAAGAAAAAGGCGTCGCTGACCAAAACCCTGCTGGAGGACAGGCTGCTGCCCGCCTTCCCCTGGGAGGTGGACCATGTCTCCTACCAAGACGGCTGTAAGGTCTACTTTCAAAACGGCGGCTGGATTATTATGCGCTTTTCGGGCACCGAGCCCCTGCTGCGCATCTTCTGCGAAATGGAGACCCTTCGGGAGGCCCAGCGGGGCTCCGACCTCATGGAGGATTTTTTGGAGCTGCGATAGGCCTGCCGCCCGCCTGTATGGCCGCAGACCTTGGCCCGGGGAAGAATTCTTTGGCGCCGAAATAGGCCCGCATACATGAAAAGAGACCCCGTCGGGGTCTCTTTTTATCGGTCAG
>CALGIL010000038.1 GCA_937914895.1 uncultured Angelakisella sp. | reverse complement strand
AGTCCCAGCACGGTGGGCGCCACCGGAAAACCGGCCCGCATGAGGAAGTACCCGGCAGTACCCAGTATGATGGTGAGGAACACATCAAAGATGTTGGTTCGCAGAGCGTAGGAACCCACCAGGGACAGCACCACCAGGGTGGCCGACAGGTAGTTGGTGGGTACGCTGAGGATTTTGACAAACAACTGGATGCCCACAACCTGCAGCAGCACCATAACGACAGTGGCCACCAACAGGGTGGTAAAAATGCCGATGATGACATCGTAATGGTCGCTGAACATGGAAGGCCCGGGGGTAAGTCCGTGGATCAGCAACCCGCCCAACAGTACCGCTGTTACGCTGTCCCCGGGAATCCCCAGGGTCAGCATGGGGATGAGCGCGCCGCCGCAGACCCCGTTGTTGGCCGCTTCGGAGGCCACCACCCCTTCTGGATTCCCCTTGCCAAAACTCTCCGGGTCCTCTTTGGTAAAGCGTTTGGCTTGGTCATAGGCCAAAAATGCGGCAATATTGCCGCCTGTGGCGGGGATGATGCCGATGATGGTACCGATGATGCTAGAGCGAACAATGTTCACCTTAGCTTTCCACAGCTTTTTAGGGGAGGGGATGAAATTAGACATCTTTACCTTCACGTTTTTGACGGTGTTTTTTTCGGTACAGCCTCCTAAAATTTGAGGGATAGAATAAAGGCCGATGAGGGCAGGCATGGTGGAGATACCGCTCATCAGGTTTACCTCCCCGAAGGTGAAGCGCAAATCACCCCAGACGGGGTCCAACCCCACAAAGGCCAGAGTCATGCCGATGATGCCCGCAATGATGCCTTTGGTGACCGATTTGCCCGACACTGCCGAAATAATAGTCAGGCCGAAGACGGCCAGGGCCGCATACTCCGGCGGGGCAAACCCGGTGCACAGCCGGGCCAGAGTAGGGGCCAGCAACACCAGCACTGCCCAGGAAATAAAGCTGCCAAATCCGGAGGCAAAGGCGGCCCAGCCCAGGGCTTCGGCCCCCCGGCCCTGCTTGGCCATGGGGTAGCCATCCAGGGTAGTCACCACTGCGGAGGGGGTGCCGGGAATGTTGAGCAGAGTGGCGGACACCGCGCCGCCGGCCATACCGCCTACATAGGCGCCCAACATCATGCCGATAGCGGTAACGGGGGGCAGTGTGAAGGTCATGGGAATCAGCAGGGCTACCGCCATGGTGGCGGTCAGGCCGGGAAGGGCACCAAACACCAAGCCCATGAAGGTGCCCACCACCACAAACATCATGGTGCTGGGGTCAGTGAGGACGCCGACAATATTGCTCAGGATAAAAGATATGTCACCCATTTCGCTTTCCCCTTCTACAAAATCAGGTCCAGCAGAGGCTCCGGAAAGGAAACCCTGAAGACAAATCCAAAGGCAAAATAGATGACCGCCGTCATGATTACGCCCAGTAGAAGGGCCTGCCAGATGGGCCTTTCCCGATCCAGAACGATGCTTTCCGCAACAAAGAATAGGAAGCTGGACAGGCCAAAGCCGATGATGTTCCAGCAGACGGCGTAAGCGATAATCAGCGCCAGAGTGATGGCCACCTCCCGCTGCATGAAGGGCTGCTTCAGGGCGGCCTCCTCCCCAGGCACCTCCCCCGCGGCAACCGCCTTGTCCGCTGAGGGCACCACGGGAGCGAGGGCGGCCAACTCCGCCTTCATTTTGCGGTAATTGAGGATACCCTTTGCAAGAATATAAGCGCACAGGATCATTTGAATCCAAAAGATGGCCTTGGGAAAATCCATAGACGCCATCCCCTCCACCTTAAAGTTTGCGGGGGACTGATAGGCCACCATCAGTAAAAACCCCGTCAGCGCCAGCAGGCAGGCCGTAACAGCAATCTCCATTTTCTGTTTAGTCAGATCCATCACCAAATTCCTCCTCTCCATAAGGAATGATAGGGGCCCTGCCATACCGAAAGCGGAGCCTCAAAAAGCTGTGCTACTGGACAAAGACCTTTTCGCTGGCGGCCCTCAATCCGTCATAGGTACCTTTGATATAAGCGTCCAACTCGTCGCCAGAAATGGGATTGCTGACAAAAGCACGCTCGTTGGCAATGGTCTGCCACTCGTCGGAGCTAAGGACGGTTCGGAACATGTCAGCCAGTACCTCACGGATGGCGGGTTCGATATCCTTAGGGGCAATGATGTAGGTGATCATGGCGATGTCGCCATACATGAAAACGTCATACCCCAGCTCGGAAAAAGTGGGCACATCGGGCAGAATGGACACTCGCTCCCGGGTAAAAGTGCCAATGATGTCCACCTCGCCAGCCAGCAGCTGGCTAAGGCAGTCACCCGGCTTCATGACACCGCCATCCACGTGGCCGCCGATAATTTCGGTGACTACCCGGGAGGCCCCGTCAAAGGGCATATTCACAAATTTTACCCCAGCCGCGATACCCAGCAGCTCAGCAAAGGCATGGTTTGCATTGTTGGTACCCGCCTGGGCCAAGGTGATGTCGCCGGGCGCGGCTTTGGCGGCCGCGATAAAGTCTTCGGCGGATACGTATTTGCCACCCTTGTCCGTGGCTTTGACCACCACGCAGAGGGGGTCCTCGGATAAGGAAGAGATGTTGACGCCATCCTCAATGCCCAGAGTGATACGG
>CALGIL010000037.1 GCA_937914895.1 uncultured Angelakisella sp. | reverse complement strand
GGAAGAAGTGGCGCATCTCCTCAAACTGGTGGGGGGGCAGGTCGCTGATGTCCCCATAGGTGTTGTAGGTGGGGTCCCCAAAGGGGATGGCGATGATTTTTTCGTCGTTGCGCCCACCGTCGATCATAGAGATCATCCCAATGGGATAGCACTGCACCAGGGTCATGGGCTCCAAAGGCTCGGAGCAGAGCACCAGCACATCCAGGGGGTCCAGGTCGTCGCCGTAGGTGCGGGGGATAAAGCCGTAGTTGGCCGGGTAGTGGGTGGAGGTGTATAAAATCCGGTCCAGCCGGATAAGGCCCGTCTCCTTGTCCAACTCGTACTTCTTTTTGCTCCCCTTGGGGATTTCCACCACCGCCACAAAGTCCTGGGGATGGATGCGCCGGGGGTCGATGTCATGCCAGATGTTCATTGGCTGCCTCCCTGTAAAATCCGTTTTGCCACTTCCCGCTGCCGGTCCCGATCAAAGCGGCCGGGGGTGTTGCGCATATTGCTGACGCCGTCCCAGCGGTCCAGCAGCTCCTCAATGCGCCCGTCGTCCAGTACGGGCAGCTCCGTCTTTACCAGGCGGGCGACAAGGTCCGTAATCTCATCCATGGAGGTACCCAGAAAATCCATAAAGTCGCCGAAGACCTGGGGCTCTACCTCCCTTTCACAGACGGCCAGATATTCGCCCAAAAAGACTGCGCAGGCCACCCCGTGGGGGACGCCGTATTCCTCGGACAGCACATAGCCCATGGTGTGGCAGAAGCAGGTGCCGGTCTGGGTGATGGCAAGGCCCGCCAGAATGGAGGCGTAGTACAGCTCCTCCCGGCCCTGGCCGTCGGGCAGGACGTCCGGGGTGGTCAGCGCCTCCAGGTTGGGGAGCAGCAGCTCCATGGCCGGCAGGCTAAAGCCCCGGGATAAGGGGTCCGCGCGCTGGGAAAAGTGGCTTTCCACGGCGTGGCACAGGGCGTCCAAAGCGGTGCTGACGGTAAAATCCCGGGAGAGGGTGGCGGTATATTTTTTGGCGTCCCCCAGGGCCGCGGCGGCAAAAAGGTCCGGCCCGGACACCGACCGCTTTTGGCCGGATTCGTCCACGGTCAGCACCGCGTAGGGGGTCACCTCGCTGCCGGTGCCCGCGGTGGTACCCACCAGGGCAAAGGGCAGGGCGGGGGTTTGCCAGCCCGTATAGATGCCGGCGGCGTCCAGCTCCGGGTTGGCGGCGTACACCGCCACCGCCTTGGCGGCGTCCAGGGGCGACCCCCCGCCGATGCCGATGAGGAAATCGGCGCCAAAGGCCCGGGCCGCGGCACCCCCCTGATGGCAGACCGAGATGAGGGGGTTTTGGCCGATTTTGTCATAGACCTGCCAGGGGATGCCGGCTTTGTCCAGTACCGCGGTCACGTCGTCCAGGGCGCCGGACAGCTTTGCGCTGGAGTGCCCGGTGACGACAAGGCACCTGGTGCCCAGGGCCGCCAGGGCGTCCGCACTTGCCTGTACCGCTCCTTCCCGGGCAATCATCCGGGTGGGGTTGTAGTACTGAAGGTTCATGGTGGTCTCCTTTCGGGACTGCGGCTATTCTGTCATCCTTCACCCTCCATTATAGTGCCTGTCCCCCCAAAAAACAAGTCGATTCGATGAAGCCCAGCTTTTGAAGCTCCCCGGCCCTGGCCGCCAGGTCCCCCAGGCGTCCCCGGGCGGCCTGCAGATGCCGGCAGACGGTGGAGGGGGCCACCCCCAGCTCCCGGGCGGCCTCCTCCAGGGTTTTGCCCCCATAATAGTACAGCTCCACCGCCTGCCGCTGCCGGGGGGTCAGGCAGTGGTCGATGCCGTACCGCAGAAGCCCCAAATATGCCTGATGGCGCCCGTCCGGGACGTCCTCCTCCGCCCAAAAGGCGTCAAAATCCGGCAGGGTCACCCGGCGGCTTCGGGCCCGCCCGCCCCCCGCCGCCCGGGTCCCCCTAGCGGTAGTAATCACGAAGCCACCTGGCCGTGCGCAGGGTGTCGCCCAGCTCCTCCGCCAGCAGTTCCTCCCGGCGGCGCAGGTCCAGGGCGGCGTCGCCCCGGGCGGTCTTTAACTCCGCCCGCACAAGGGCAAGGCCCTCGGCCAGCAGACGGGCCGATTCCTGGTACTGCACCGATAATTCCTGTAACGTCATCCGTTTTCTACTCCTCCACAATCTTCACACACGGGCCGCCGGTATCCAGACGCGGACATGGCGGCCATGGTCTCCCGGCGGCGGGGCTCCGCCGGATAAAAAATAAGAACATATGTTCTTATTTTTTATTGTAGAGATTTGCTTCTGCGCTGTCAAGGCGCTTTGTGTCCTTCTTTTTTGCGCGGGGGGCTTGCGGCCCCGCCGTTTCTTCTCTATCCTGAAAAGGGGGGAGATTTACGATGTTTCACGAGGAACTGCGCGCCGCGCGGGGAGCCCTGGGGCTGTCCCAGCGGGCCATGGCCGGACAGCTGGGCCTTTCGCCCAGCGCCCTTGGGATGTACGAGCAGGGCCGCCGGGTGCCGGGGCCCAAAACCGCCGCCCGGATGAACGCGTGGCTGCTTCCCCGGGGCTTTGCGCTGCCCCCGGTACCCCCCACCCCGGAGGGCCCTTCGGGGCGGTTTTTCTACCGGGGTTCCCTCCGGGGGGGTTGATGCCCTACTGGGCGGGGCCTTCCTCCGGGGGGTTGATGCCTTGCCAGGCGGGGTTTGCTTTTAGCCAAAGTTATTTTTTTACTCTATGGGGTGTGGCCCCATAACCTCTTTGCCCTCCGGGCGGGCCCCC
>CALGIL010000036.1 GCA_937914895.1 uncultured Angelakisella sp. | reverse complement strand
GGATTAGCGCCGCCGCTGGAACCGGCGCAGACAGGGCGGGGAGTTTTCACTCCCCGCCCTGTGCTTATAAACCCTTATTTCAGAACTCGGCGGACGCGCAGTTATCGCCCGAGGCAAAGGTCATCTTTTTGATGTTCAGCTTATCCTTCAAAAGATCGTGGAAGACCTCGATGAGATTTTCGCAGGTCGCGACCTTTTTGACGACCACAAGGCGGCACTGGGGATAGGCCTTTGCAAGCTCGGTCTCAAAGGCCTCGCCCACCATGGTGTTTGTTTCCGCCCCGTCGCGAATCCCCTGGTCCTCGTACACCTTCAGGACCTCCGGCAAAAGGGGATCCTCCCGCTGCAAAATCAGCGCGTGGTCAAAGTTCTTCAGATAATCCCACGCAATGTGCTTGATGCTGTTGCAGGGGTACACAAAGCCGGTTCTGTCATCGACATCCCCTTCCACCTCAATGGTGAGCAGTCCCGTATGTCCGTGCAGGTACTGGGCCTCGCCCTCGTAGTTTAAAAAGCGGTGGGCGTACTGGATGTTGAGCTTGGTGAGTGAACGCATAGAAAAAACCTCCTTTTTCATTTTATGCTGGCTAATGCGCATCGGGGCAAGGGGCGCCGCTTATCCGCGGCCCCCCTCCCTTCGGCACTGGGGACAAAGGTAACTGACCTTTAAATCATAGGAGAAAATCTCCCCATCAATTTGCGCCTGCAGCCGCGCGGTGAGATCCTCCAGAGTGATGTCGGACAGGCGGCCGCACTTTTTGCAGACCAGGTGGTCGTGCTTTACAATTCTGTCGTACCGGTCGGGGTACCCCGCCACGGCCACCTTGCGGATCAGGCCCTGGCTGTGCAGCAGGTTCAGGTTGTTATACACCGTAGCCAGCACCGCCGAGGAGGAATCCGCCTTGAGCTTCAGGTAGATCTGCTCCGCGGTCAGATGATCGCCGGATGTGTTGATTATCTCGAGAATCCGCTTTGCGTTTGTCGTCATCTCTTCACCCGCTTTTAGAATTATTCTAATTATAACTACTGTTTTTATCCTTGTCAATCCCTGCCAGCGGCTTTTGCTGATTTTATTTTCGCGTTTCCTTCAAACGGCCGGGCAGAGGGTTCAAATGGGCACACCTCCCGCTCCTTGTCGGAATAGACTGAAATATGGGGGGAACCAATCATGTCTATGCCCGAATTTCCAAAGCCCGATCCCGATTTGACACAGGAGCAGGCTTTGACCATGATATTATCGTCCATCGCGCTGGAAGAAGCGGCCCTCAGCCACATCATCAACGCCGAAGGCGAAAAGATACAGTATATTCTAAAGCAGGCCCCTTGCGGCCAGGCTTCCGCCGATTTAAAAGACACTTTGGCGGTTAACCAAAGCGTCGCCAATCTGTTGGAGATCATCCTGCAAAACCAAATGATTCTGAAAAACAAGATGGATAAGGTTTTGGAATACCTGCCTAAGCCGCCCTGTCCGCCTGAACCGCCCTGTCCGCCTGAACCGCCTTGTCCGCCTGAGCCGCCCCGTCCACCCCATCCGCCCTGTCCGCCGGAGCCGCCCCAACCGCCCTGTGTGACTGTCGAATGCTGTCTGTGCAGGCAGGCCGGTTTTGGCGTGACGCCCAAGACCTGCCGCCGCAGCGAGCCGCTGCCGTGGAAAGGAAATCACCCAGGGGGACGTTTTTCGCCCGTACCGGACAGCTGCTTTGGAATGCAGTCGTTTTATCCAAGGAATTCCTGATTCGGCCGCCATGCTTGTGTTTGCCCTGCCATGGGTCCGTCGTTGTGTGTGCGCCCTGTGGGATGCATGTGCGGCAGGGCAGCAGCATGTTCTCGGGGGCATAACCGGCATTTTGCATCCCTCCGCCCATACATATAATGGATCGGCATTATATGTTCAAATCCATCAAAGAGGTGATATTCTTGTCACAGCCTTCCTTCCCGAGTAATCCTGATATTACAAGGGATGACGCGGTGAATCAAATACTGTCTTCCATTGCCATGGAAGAGCTTGGCCTGAGCCATGTTATCAATGCCGAGGGCGAAAAGCTTCAGTATATCCTGGGCACGCTGCCGGGAATAACCGGCCCTGCCGCAACCATCGGGGACCTTCTTGACGCCAACGAAAGCATCCGGAATCTTTTGCAGAACGCATCTTACACACCTACGATAGCGCCCATATATGCATCCCATTTATGTTGCATG
>CALGIL010000035.1 GCA_937914895.1 uncultured Angelakisella sp. | reverse complement strand
AAGGATGGCGCTCATTTCCGAAAGGCGCATGGGTTCGTCGTCCCACCGGCGGGGGGAAGCGCCCCGTCCGGCCCCGCCCCGGGCGCCGCGGTGGATGGTCATATTGCGCTGCGGCTGGCTGCCTGTCATGCGTTTCACCCCCTGCGTTTCTTCGGTACAGTGTATGACAAAGGGCCGCGGTTTAGTCGGGCAAAACTGCCAGGCGGCAGGGTGCGGGCCCGCAAAGCGGGGCTGTCCGCGGGTTGGACAGGCCGCGGAATTTTTTAGATAAGGGGGCCGCAGGGGCGCGCAAAGGGCCGGGGGGTACCCCCCGGCCCTTTCTATGCTTTACGTCAGGCCCGCAGCGCCTCGTCAATGGCCCGGGCGGCGGTCTTGCCCGCCCCCATGGCCAAGATGACGGTGGCCGCCCCGGTGACGGTGTCGCCCCCGGCGTAAACCCCCGGTCTGGAGGTGGCCATGGTGGCCTCGTCCACCACAATGCAGCCCCACTTGTTGGTCTTCAGCCCCTGGGTGGTGTCCTTGATGAGAGGGTTGGGAGAGGTGCCGATGGCCATGACCACGGTATCCACCTCCAGCTGGAAGTTGGAGCCCTCCTTTGCCGCCGGGCGGCGGCGTCCGGATTCGTCGGGCTGGCCCAGCTCCATGCGGACGCACTCCAGGGCGCGGACCCGGCGCTTGTCGTCCCCCAGCACCGCCACGGGATTGGTCAGCAACTGAAAGACGACCCCCTCCTCCCTGGCGTGGTGGATCTCCTCCGCCCGGGCGGGCATTTCCTCCTCGCCGCGGCGGTAGACGATATACACGGTTTCGGCCCCCAGGCGCAGGGCGGACCGGGCGGCGTCCATGGCCACGTTGCCCCCGCCTACCACCGCCACCGCCCTGCCATGGCGGATGGGGGTGTCGTAGTCCTCCCGGTAGGCCTTCATCAGGTTGATCCGGGTCAGATATTCGTTGGCGGAAAAGACCCCCACCAGGGCCTCCCCGGGGATGTTCATAAAGGAGGGCAGCCCCGCGCCGGAGCCGATGAACACCGCTTCATACCCCTCCTCCATCAGGTCCTCCACCGACAAAATGCGGCCGATGACCATGTCGGTTTTGATGTCCACACCCAGGGCCCGCAGGCGGTCGATTTCGGCGCCCACAATGGCCTTGGGCAGGCGGAATTCCGGAATGCCGTACACCAGCACTCCGCCGGGGGTATGCAGGGCCTCAAAGACGGTGACGGCATAGCCCCTGCGGGCCAGCTCCCCGGCGCAGGTAAGCCCCGCCGGGCCGGCGCCCACCACCGCCACCCGGTGGCCGTTGGGGGCGGGCCGCTGGGACGGGGGCAGCTCCCGGGCCATCTGCCGGTCGGCCGCAAAGCGCTCCAGCCGCCCAATGGCCACCGGCTCCCCCTTAATGCCCCGGACGCATCTGGCCTCACACTGGCTCTCCTGGGGGCAGACCCGGCCGCAGACGGCGGGCAGGGCGTTGGTGGAAATAATCTCCTCGTAGGCGCCGGAAAAATCCCCCGCCCTTATCTTCATAATAAACTCCGGAATGGGCACCCCCACGGGGCAGCCGCCCACGCAGGGGCGGTTTTTGCAGTTCAGACACC
>CALGIL010000034.1 GCA_937914895.1 uncultured Angelakisella sp. | reverse complement strand
ACTATTTACCCAAGCGGGCGTTCAGCTGGTCCTCCGCCGCCTGCAGGGCGGGCAGGGGTGCCTGGTTTCCGCCCAGAATTTGGTCACGGGTATCCGCAAACAGCTGCTCCGCAAAGGTGCCCACGTCGCCGGGATACGAGACCCAGGAGTAAATATTGGCCATCTGGGAATAGGCCGCCTGCCACAGCTCTGCCACCGTGCCCTCGGTCAACTGCTTGGTCAGCTCCTCCGAGACATCCTGCCGCGGGGGAAGATACCCCATACCCGTGGACCAAATGCTGAGATTTTCAGGCTCCATGACAAATTTGATAAATTCCAGGGCGGCCTGCTGCTCCTTTTCGTCCCGGGCGGTAATGGCCAGGAAGTTGCCGCCTGCGGGCACCCGGATCTCTTTTCCGGCAAAGCCCGGGAAGGTCGTCCCCTTCAGGGTAAAGGCTGCGGAATCGGTAATGGTGCCAATTTTGGCCGAGGTACCCAGCAGCATTCCCACCTCGCCGCTGGAAAAGGCGGCAATGCCCTCGTCGGCGGCCACGTGCAGGGCGCTTTTGTCGGTGATGACCATGTCGGCCAGAAGCTGGTAGGCCTCCGCCGCCTCCGGAGAGGCAAAGGTGGCCACGCCGTCGGTGAGCATGTGGGCGCCGTTGGACTCCAGCAGACCCTGCACCGCCCAGTTGTCGGCATATTCCTGCATATAGAAGCCGTACTTGCCCGTTGTATTCTTAATTTTTAAGGCGTCTTCCTTTACCTCGGCCCAGGTGGCGGGGGCTTTCTCGATGCCCGCCTGCTCAAACAGGTCGGCGTTGTAGTAAAGGATGGGGGTGCTGATGGACATGGGGACGCCCAACTGCGCGCCGTCCGCCTGGGCCAGGCTGAGGATGTTGGGCAGGAAGGTGGCATCCAGCCAGCCGTCCTTGTCCATGGTCTTGATGTCCTGGTACTCAAAGTTGCCGGCAAAATAGTTGAGGTAGTTGTAGCCGATCATGCAGATGGACGGGTAGTCGCCGCTGGCGACCTCCGCCTGCAGATTGGTCATCAGGCCCGGATACATATCGGCGTTGTACACGCCTACGACCTCGATGTCGTTATGGGCCGCGTTGAATTTTTCAATCATGTCCGAAATAAAGGTCGCCCCAAAGTTTTCGGAATACACGTGCCAAAAGGTCACCTTTGTTTTTTCGCCGGGCGCCGCGCCGGAGGGGGCGCTGCTGTCGCCTGTGGAGGAGCCACAGCCCGCCATGGTCCCCAGCACCACTGCCAGTGCCAGCAGAAGGGCCGCCAGCCT
>CALGIL010000033.1 GCA_937914895.1 uncultured Angelakisella sp. | reverse complement strand
ACCCAAGTGGTGAAGGGGCTCCCCTGCTAAGGGAGTAGGTCGGGAAACTGGCGCAAGGGTTCAAATCCCTTCATCTCCGCCAAACAGGACCGCTTAAACATTGCGTTTAGGCGGTCCTGTTGTTTTTAGATAACACACTTTACAACACGCTTAAAGTTGCGTGTGGGTCTTTGAAGGCGCACGTGACTTTTTGTTTTGCTTTTGATAGAATGAACTAAAGACCGTTTATATTACAAAAGGAGCCACAGACAGGCGGAAAGGAGCATGTTTATGAAGCGAATTGCTTTTTTGCTGTCCCTTTGCTTACTGGTGACAGCCTGCGGGGGCGGGCAGGTCCCCGAAGCCCCCGGTGAATCCCCCATGCCGGATGCGGGCCAGAGCGCGGAAAGCGCCCCAGAACCGCCCCCGCCGCAGGAGGCCCTGGACCCGGAGCGGCTGAATGAAATTATGTGCATATTTGGCGCAAAGCGCAGGACACACTATGATGCGCAGGGCCAGCCGGTGGAATCCGGCCCCGTCCAATATGAAACCTCCGTAATCAGCTTTTATTATGGAAAGGAGGGAATTTCCGGCGCGGAAGCGATTGCCCCTTATTGGTTTTACGGATGGTATGTGACGTATACCTCCACACGGGAAGAGAAAATTCGCGGGGTGCTGCCGGATTTTGAACCGTCGATCATCGCCCGCACCACGCCCATCAGCGGGGATATTTACGGTGCGCCGGCCGATTCCTACGAGCCGATTGTGACCGCTTTTTTCGACGTCGATGTGCAGCAGCTGCGGGGGGATGACCTGTATGACGAAGAAGCCCGCGCCTATGTTCCAAATAGCGGGCCGGGCCTGGGCGTGCCGCCGACGGTGCGCATTGTGGAGGCAGAACAGCGGGGGGAGCTTCTCATTATGGACATTGCGGTGGAAGACAGGGATGAGCCCGCCTACACCCTGGAGCTGACCGTTCGGGAAGACGAGAGCAATCCCTTTGAGGGAATCCGCTTTGTAAGCCTGCTGCCCGTCCCCCAGGAGTAGCCCCGCGCAAAGCTCATCTGCCCTCAAACAGCTTTTCGATGGGGACCTGCAAGGCGGAGGCGATGTCAAACAGGGCTTCGACGCTGGGCGACGCGTTGGCGGTTTCGATTTTCTGAATGTGGTTTTTGCTGTAAGAGGTCATTTCGGCAAGCTTCTGCTGTGTGATTCCCTGCTGCTTGCGGTAGTATAAAATATTGAGCCCGATGCGCACAAAATCCTCATGATAGCGGTCGTTCATGGCGCACCTCCTCTCCTAATCATAGTTTACCTGAAAGAAAGAAAAACTTAGACCAATTAACATGGCAAAAAAACACTATAATAGATTGTTTTTTAGCATCCATAGTGGTATAACACCCAATCCCAAACACCCCCCGGCCCCATGGAGCCGGGGGGTGTTTTTGGGTGCCCCGGAAGCCAACCCTTTCCTCCTCAGGCATTCATTTCCATTGCAAACGGGGGGCCCATGGGGGTACAATGTGACACAACCCAAAAGGAGAGGTGAAGTATGAAAAAAATTGCTTGTCTGCTGTCAACCGTTCTTTTGATGTTTGCCATGGCCGTGCCGGCCGCCGCGGCAGAGCTGAGCCACACCGTCGTCCGCGGCGATACCATGTGGAAGCTAGCCGTCAAATATCAGGTGGGCACAAGGGAGATTATTGCCGCCAACCCCCAGGTCCCCAACCCCAACCTGATTTATCCCGGCCAAAAGCTGACCATCCCCCAGCTGTCCGATTCCGTCCAGGATTATGAAGCCGAGGTCATTCGCCTGGTCAACGACATCCGCCAGCAGAATGGCCTGAAGCCCCTTGCCGCAAACTGGGAGCTTTCCCGGGTGGCCCGCTACAAATCCCAGGACATGGTGGACAAAAAGTATTTCTCCCACACCAGCCCTACATACGGCAGTCCCTTTGAGATGATGCGCGCCTTTGGCCTTACCTACCGCACCGCCGGCGAAAACATTGCCTACGGACAAAAAACGCCCAAGGAGGTCGTCAATGCCTGGATGAACTCCAGCGGCCACCGCGCCAACATCCTCAACCCCTCCTACACCCAGATTGGGGTGGGCTACGTGGCCAAGGGCAACTACTGGACGCAGATGTTCATCGGGTAAGCCGCACCCGCGCACTGCCATAGAAGTTTTGGAAAAAAAAAGTAACCCCCCGGCGAAGCCGGGGGTTCTTCATAGACGGGCATAGCCCTTTGTTACTAGCTGCACGCGTCACGTCGCGTTGGTACGGTCTGCCAATCGCGAAAGCTTATTATCTGCTACCCGTAAACGGGTTTAATAGTTCCCCATCGTCAGCTGTTCCCCTGTCTTATCCTCTTCCAATTGCCTTTTGATATACTCCTCTATCTTCTTTGCATTTTTTCCTGCTGTATCTACGTAGTACCCTCGGCACCAAAACTCCCGATTCCGGTACTTGTACTTTAGCTCTGGAAACTTCTCGTATATCATCAGACTGCTTTTCCCTTTGAGGTACCCCATGAAACTTGATACAGCTACCTTTGGTGGTATCTCTAACAGCATGTGGATGTGGTCTGGGCACACCTCTGCTTCTATAATCTTTATTTTCTTCCAGTCACACAGCGTTCTTAATATCTCTCCTATCTCCTTGCGCTTCTCCCCATACATTACCTTCCTTCGATACTTTGGTGCAAACACAATATGGTATTTGCAATTCCAACTTGTATGCGATAAACTATTTACGTCGTTCATCTTGAATGACCTCCCTTTGCTCTGGTTGTGCAGTTGGCCGACCGCTTAACCATTATAGCAAAGGGAGTTTCTCTTGTTCGCATCATCGGCATAAGCCTTTCACTGAACCACTCGCCTAGCGAGTGGTTTTCTTTATACAAAA
>CALGIL010000032.1 GCA_937914895.1 uncultured Angelakisella sp. | reverse complement strand
GGGGCCCTCTTTCGCCTCCGGCAGGAAACCCCGCCGGAGGCGAAAGAGGGCCCCCTACAAAAAGATGCCGATGGCCTCCAGCAACCCGTAGGAGAGCACCCCCATAATGAGACCGCTGGCCAGCACCCCCAGGGAGATGCAAAGAAAGGCGGGCCACAGCCGCAGCCGCAAAATGGCGGCGATGAGGGAGCCGGTCCAGGCGCCGGTGCCGGGCAGGGGGATGGCCACAAAGACGAATAAACCCAGCAGCTCCCATCTGCCCAGGGTTTTGGCCTTTTGGTCCGCGTGGCGGATGACCCTGCCAAAAAAGTCGCCCAGCACCCGCTTTTCCGCCAGCCAGGACACCACGGCTTTAGAAAACTTGATGAGAAAGGGCACCGGCAGAATGTTGCCCAAAACACAGAGGGGATACACCTCCAAAAAGGGCATGCCAAGGCCCATGACGCCGTAGGGGATGCCGCCGCGGAGTTCGACGACGGGCAGCATGGAAATAAAGATCAGGTGCAGATACGGGTTCATCAGCAGTTCCTTCATGACAGCACCACCCGGGGGAAAATTTTGGACATCTAAAAAACAGTGTACCCCATTTGCCCCCAATAATCAATTGGAACGCGCCGCCGGCCTTGCCCCATATCATGGGCGCGCAGGTGAACGCAGGGGCGTACCGGGCGCAAAAAGAATTGTAAATTATTTGTGACGCCTATTGACTTCCCGCGATTTTCGGGTAAAATAAAACTTAGTTAGCACTCGCGCACAAAGAGTGCTAAAACCCCCGGGAAAGGAGATGGGCGGATGCAGGAGCTGGACCCCCGCAAGGAAAAGATCCTTGGAATTATTGTGGATACCTATACCCGCACGGGCGAGCCGGTGGGCTCCAAGCTGATTGCCCGTCTGCTGGACGGCAGCGTGTCGCCGGCCACCATCCGCAACGATATGGCTGCCCTGTTCGACCTGGGCCTGCTGGAGCAGCCCCACACCTCGGCGGGGCGGGTGCCTTCCCATCTGGGCTACCGGGTATACCTGGACCAGCTGATGGAGGAGGAGCCCCTGACCCCCCGGCAGCAGCAGGAGATCGAGGCGCTGTTCAACCTGCGCAACCCCGACCCGGAGCAGCTGCTGGAGGATGCCGCCAAGGCCCTGGCGCGGTTTACCCATTACGCGGTGGTCTCCACCACCCTGACCAAGCCCACCGCCGCCGTCAAGCGCATCCAGCTGATTCCGGCGGACCAGTACACCGTGGTGATTCTGCTTACGGCCACCGGTGGCATCATCCGCAGCCGGGTGGTCCGGGTGGGCTTCCGGCTGACCCCCAAAATCGTGGAGTTCCTCCAAAACTTTGCCAACGGGCAGCTGGCGGGCCGGAGCCTTAATGACATCACCGACGGCTATGTCCGGTCCATGTCCCTGTCTTTGGGGGAGGAATATTCCGACATCTTCGACCCCATCCTGGGCGCCCTGTACGAGCTTTGCCGGGACTGCTGCGGCGGACAGTTTTACCGCAGCGGCACCACCAACCTTTTGGATTATGACGAGCTGCGGCAGGTGGCCAACCGGCTGTTCCGGTCCATCGCCAACGGCGATGCGCTGCTGGGGCTGCTGGACCGGGAGCGGGAGGGCATCCAGGTGGTCATTGGCAAGGAGAACCCCCGGTCGGAGTTTGCCGACTCCACCGTTATTTTTTCCACCTATAAAATCGGCGAGGACAACACGGGGGCCATCGGCCTCATCGGGCCGGTGCGCATGGATTACCCCAGGCTCATCCCCCACCTGGAATACTTTTCCAAGACGCTGGGCCGGCTGCTCAGCGATACCCTGAATGAAGAATGACCAGGCCCCCCGGGGCCGGCACCGCAAAGGAGGCTGCACAGTTGGCAGAAAAAAACGAACGCGATAAGCCCCTGGAGGAGACTATGGAGGAGGCATCCCGGCAGGCGGAGGAATCCCAGGTCCAGGAGCCCCGGATGAAGGAGCCGCAGACCGGGGAGGAGCCCGCCCGGGAGCGCACCGAGCTGGAGAAGCTCCAGGACGAGGTGGCCGCCCTTACCGAGCGCAACCTGCGCCTGGCGGCCGAGTACGACAACTACCGCAAGCGCACCCAGCGGGAGCGGGACAGCATTTACCCCGAGGCGGTGGCCGCCACCCTGACCGCGCTGCTGCCTGTTCTGGATAATTTTCAGCGGGCGCTGGAGGCCCCCTGCGGCGACGAAGGCTATGTCAAGGGCGTCCGGATGATCTACGATTCCCTGTGGGAGACCCTGAAAAATATGGGTCTGGAGGAAATTGGGACGGTGGGCGAGGCCTTTAACACCGACAGCCACAACGCTGTCATGCACATCGAAGACGACAGCCTGGGCAAAAATATGGTGGCCCAGGTGTTCCAAAAGGGATACAGACTGGGCGACCGGGTCCTGCGCCACGCCATGGTGCAGGTGGCAAACTGACCCCGCGTGCCCACACCCGTACACTAAAGAGCTGCAACCGAAGTTGAGATAGAATTAGGAGGCATTTATTATGGCTAAAATCATCGGCATCGACCTTGGCACCACCAACAGCTGCGTTGCTGTCATGGAGGGCGGCGAGGCCGTCGTCATCCCCAACCCCGAAGGTCTGCGCACCACCCCGTCGGTGGTGGCCTTCAAAGATGGCGAGCGCCTGGTGGGCCAGGTGGCCAAGCGCCAGGCCGTTACCAACCCCGAAAAGACCATTTCGTCCATCAAGCGCCAAATGGGCACCAACTACACCGTTTCCATCGACGGCAAGGCGTACACCCCCCAGGAAATTTCCGCTATGATCCTGCAAAAACTGAAATCCGACGCGGAAGGGTATCTGGGCGAGAAGGTTTACGAGGCGGTCATTACCGTCCCCGCCTACTTTACCGACGCCCAGCGCCAGGCCACCAAGGACGCGGGCAGGATCGCGGGCCTGGAGGTCAAGCGGATCATCAACGAACCCACCGCCGCGGCCCTGGCCTACGGCATCGATAAGGAAAACGACCAGAAGATTATGGTCTACGACCTGGGCGGCGGCACCTTCGACGTGTCCATCATCGAAATGGGCGACGGCGTCCAGGAGGTGCTGGCCACCGCGGGCAACAACAAGCTGGGCGGCGACGACTTTGACGAGCGCCTGATCAACTACCTGGCCGACGATTTTAAAAAGAACAACGGCATCGACCTGCGCAATGATAAAATGGCCCTGCAGCGTCTGCGGGAGGCCGCCGAAAAGGCCAAGTGCGAGCTGTCCGGCGTCACCACCGCCCAAATCAACCTGCCCTTTATCACCGCCGACGCCTCCGGCCCCAAGCATCTGGACATCACCGTTACCCGGGCTAAGTTTAACGAGCTGACCGCGGACCTGGTGGATAAGACCATGGGGCCCGTCAAGCAGGCGCTGTCCGACGCGGGCCTGAGCCCCAGCAACATCGACAAGGTGCTGCTGGTGGGCGGCTCCACCCGGATTCCCGCGGTGCAGGACGCCGTCAAGGATTACATGGGCAAGGAGCCCTTTAAGGGCATCAACCCCGACGAGTGCGTGGCCCTGGGCGCGGCCCTGCAGGGCGGCGTGCTTACCGGCGACGTCAAGGGCCTGCTGCTGCTGGACGTCACCCCCCTGTCCCTGGGGCTGGAGACCCTGGGCGGCGTCATGACCCGGATCATCGACCGCAACACCACCATCCCCACCAAAAAGAGCCAGGTGTTTTCCACCGCCGCCGACGGCCAGACCACCGTGGAGATCAACGTCCTCCAGGGCGAGCGTGAAATGGCCGGCGACAACAAGCAGCTGGGACGCTTCCAGCTCTCCGGCATCCCCTCCGCACCCCGGGGCGTGCCCCAGATCGAGGTCACCTTTGACATTGACGCCAACGGCATCGTCCATGTGTCCGCCAAGGACCTGGGCACCGGCCGAGAGCAGAACATCACCATCACCTCCTCCACCAATATGAGCAAGGACGACGTGGAAAAGGCGGTCCGCGACGCGGAGCAGTTTGCCGCCGAGGACAAAAAGCGCCGGGAGGAAGTGGACCTGCGCAATGCCGCCGACCAAATGGTCTTCCAGGTGGAAAAATCCATGGCGGACTTTGGCGGCAAGGTGGACGCAGCCGACAAAAGCGAGGTGGAAAGCCGCCTTGGCACCCTGAAGGAGGCCCTGAAGGGCACCGATATGGGCGCCGTCAAAAACGCCCAGGATGCCCTGCAGCAGAAATTTTACGAGGTATCCACCAAGGTGTACCAGCAGACCCAGCCCCAGGGCGATCCCAATAATGTGGGCCCCGATATGGGCGGCCCCGACATGGGCGGGCCCGGTGCGGGCGGCCCCTCCGACGACGGCGTTGTGGACGCCGACTACCGCGAGGTGGACGACAACTGATTAGGACTGCTGCATCGCCGGCAGGATGGGGGTTCCCCCCCATCCTGCCGCGGCTGTGAAGACACGGAAGAAATTAGGTGATAAGCTTTGCCGGGCAAGAGAGACTATTATGAGGTATTGGGCCTTGCCAAGGACGCGTCCGAGGAGGACCTGAAAAAGGCCTACCGCAAGCTTGCCAAACAATACCACCCCGACCTTAACCCCGACGACAAAGAGGCGGAGGTCCGCTTTAAAGAGGTGGGCGAGGCGTACGAGGTCCTGTC
>CALGIL010000031.1 GCA_937914895.1 uncultured Angelakisella sp. | reverse complement strand
ACAGAACGCTCAGCGGCATTTGTCCCCTGCGGGGATTCCCTCGGGCTATCCCCGATAGGTGCAGACATGGACCCGCCTGGCCGCCGCCGGCCCTTGGCCGGCGAACGTAAGTGCCGCCCCGGGCGGCAGGGTGGCCCCGACTACCCGTCGGAGCGGGCAGGTAGGTAGCCCATTATGTGGGGGGCTATGCAACAACACCCCGCAGGACAGGGGGAGCACATGAGGGGAACTGATCCCCCTCACGAGATGCGGCTGTCGCGCAGTGACCGCCACTTCCGCAGAAGTGGCTCGCACCTGCCATCCCCCAAAAGAAGCTGTGCCAGGTGACCACCTTGGCCGGCGAATGAAAGTGCACTGCGGTGCAAGGACCATGTCGCGCCTGCCCGGCACGGCGCGAAAGCTAGCATATAGTCGTTACCTATGCAGTCTTTCTGCCTACCGTGTGCCATAACCTGCCGCCGCTTTTGCGGGCTTGTGTCAGCTGCTGCCTGCTATGTATTGGTCCTTTCAGCGGTTGTTCTTAATAAGCTCGTCGGCCAGCTGGCTGTAAGCCTGGGCCCCCCGGGACGCCTTATCGTAATACAGAATGGGCTGGCCAAAGCTGGGTGCCTCGGACAGGCGGACATTGCGAGGGATGACCGTATGGAAGATCTTGCCGGAAAAATGCTTTTTTACCTCGTCCACCACCTGGACCGTCAGGTTGAGGCGGCTGTCGTACATGGTCAGCAGCACCCCTTCAATCTCCAGATCGCTGTTGTACATCCGTTTGACGGTGCGCACCGTGGAAATCAGCTGGGACAAGCCCTCCAGGGCGTAATACTCGCATTGCATGGGGATGAGGATACTGTCTGCGGCGGACAGGGCGTTGACGGTGAGCAGTCCCAGGGAGGGGGGGCAGTCGATAAGGATGAAATCGTACCGGTCCCGCTCCCGCAGCAAAGCCGCCCGCAGGCCCCGGGTGCGGTCCGCCATCTCCACCAGCTCAATTTCGGCCCCGGCCAGGTTGATGTGGCTGGGCAGTACCCACACGTTGCGGTAGGGGGTGCGCAGGGTGGCTTGAGAAGCCTCCTTGCCGGCGATAAGCACGTCGTAGGAGGACAGGGGCACCTCCCGTTTGTTAATGCCCAGGCCGCTGGTGGCGTTGCCCTGGGGGTCCAAATCCACCAGCAGGACCTTTTTTCTGGCGGCGCCCAGGGCGGCGGTGAGGTTGACGGCGGTGGTGGTTTTGCCCACTCCGCCCTTTTGGTTGGTAACGGCGATAATTTTGCCCAAGGTCCCCTGCCCCTTTCTCCAGAATGGAAGTGACCTTTAGTATAGCACAACTTGTCCCGGTTTTGAACCCTTTTTGTTTCACATGAAACAGCCTGTCCGTTTTTTTGTAATTTTTGTCCGGACAAGTTCCACGTGAAACAATGTGGGTGCAAGGGGGTTGCCCCTTACACCCTTAACGAAGGCTCCCTTCGGAGGATTTGATGCCCTGCGGGCGGGGCTTTGCTTTTGGCGAAGGTTGGCTCTTTTACTCTATGGAACTTGGTTCCAACGCCGCTTACGCCTCCGGCGGGGCCTGTTTTTAGCCAAAGTTATCTATTTACTCTATGGGGTGTTGACCCAAACCCTCCTACGCCTCCGGCGGGGCCCCCTTTCTGCTGGCAGAAAGGGGGAAAAGACCACCAAAGGGGCGAATCCC
>CALGIL010000030.1 GCA_937914895.1 uncultured Angelakisella sp. | reverse complement strand
TTTTGCCACTTTTGCCCGGACAAAAGTGGAGAAAGGTTGGCTCGGTTACAAAGCGAGGCAATAAAAAGAAACACCCCGTGGGGCACCCCCGGCAATCTTTGGTACCTTTCCATTGCTGGAAAGCAACAAGCAAAAGGTAACTCCTGGTACTGCCAGGGCGGACAACAGAAGCGCTATTCCAAAGAAGTGGCTCACACCTTGAGTCCGGGGATTCCCCCAGCGGGTTTTGCCACTTTTGCCCGGACAAAAGTGGAGAAAGGTTGGGAAAGTAATAAACAAAAGCTGGCCCACGCCACGGCCAGGGCGGACAACAGGAAAACTATATCCATGGAGCCCCGCCGGAGGCGTAGGTGGGTTCGGGACCATATCCCGTAGGGTAAAAAGCATACCTTTGATAAAATCCAAGCCCCGCCCGCCAGGGCATCAACCACCCCCAAAGGGTATCCCCGTCCGGCAGGGCAAAGAGAATTCGGGACCCCGTCCCATCGCATAAACAGACCTATCTTTAGGGAAACTTCCGCGCCGGTTTGCGGACGCTTCTTAGCAGTAGTATACCACAAGACGCCCGGCTGGAAAAGGAAAACTCTTTGAAAAGCCTTGTCAGATGTGATAGAATAAGGCGAGTAAACCCCAGCGGGAAGGGAGGGACGCCCCATGAAGCCGGTCCTGGGATTTTTGACCCGGTTTTACAAGCAGACGGACAAGCCGTTGCTGCTGACCTGTGTGGCGGTATCCCTCCTCAGCGGGGTGCTGCTCATGGGGGTCAACGCCGCCGGTTTTTGCAACGACCGCGTGGTGCAGGTGCAGTTTATCGCCACGGTCATGGGCGTGGTGGGCGCCTGCATCGTGGCCAACCTGGACTACGAGATGCTGGCCCACCTTTGGAAGCTGTATGCCCCCCTTATTGCCCTGGTCAACCTGTACACCGCCTTTTTCGGCGATATCCGCGAAGGCACCAGCAACCGCAGCTGGCTGGACCTGGGGGTGACTTCGGTGCAGCCCTCGGAGTTTTTAAAAATTGCCCTTATCCTTACCCTGGCCTATCATTTAAGCCAGGTCAAGGACACCCTGAACACCCCCCGGACCCTGGTACCCGTGCTGATCCACGGCTTTGGCGCGGTGGGCATCATCCTTCTCCAGGGGGATCTGGGGGTGGCCATTATTATGGCGGCCATCGTCATCATCATGCTGTTTATGGCGGGCCTCAGCCGCAAGCTGATGGCCATTGGGGTGGCCGGCATAGCGGCCCTGGCCCCCTTTGCCTGGTTTTTTCTGCTGTCCCAATACCACAAAAACCGGATTTTGGCCCTGTTTTATCCCGACCAGTTTGCCCTTAACGAGGCGCACCAGCAGCAGGCGGGGCTTTTGTCCATCGGCTCGGGACAGATTTTCGGCATCGGCATCTTCAGCGAAAGCCACAACTACGTCCCCGAGATGTACAACGACTTCATCTTCACCTTTTTGGGGGAGTCCATGGGCTTTGTGGGGTGCTTCCTGCTGATTCTGGCCTACGTCATCATCTGCGGCCGGATCTTGGCCGCCGCCCTCCAGTGCCGCAGCGACCTGGGCAAGTACATCTGCATCGGGGTGTTTGCCATGCTGGTATCCCAAATCGTCATCAACATCAGCATGTGCCTTATGTTGATGCCGGTCATCGGCGTCACCCTGCCCCTGATGTCCGCCGGGGGCAGCTCGGTGGTGACGGTGTACGCGGGGCTGGGCCTGGTGCTGAGCGTATACGCCGAAAGCAACAAAAACATGTTTGCAAGTTAAAGGGCCGCGCCGGTTGGCGCGGCCCTTTCCCTGCCGCCTATGGCGGTATCATTTCGCCTCCGGCGGGGATACCCTCCGGGGGTTTTTCGCGCCCTGGCGGGCGGGGCCTGTTTTTAGCCAAAGTTATCTATTTACTTTATGGGGTGTTGCCTTAAACCCTTCTACGCCTCCGACGGGTCTCCATGGATATAGTTCTCCTGTTGTCCGCCCCGGTCGTGGCGTGGGCCGCTTTTTGCTTGTTACTTTCCAGCAATGGAAAGGTTCCA
>CALGIL010000029.1 GCA_937914895.1 uncultured Angelakisella sp. | reverse complement strand
AGACGTGTGCTCTTCCGATCTGCGTTTCGGCGTCCGCGGCGGGCTGCCGCGATGCCGGCGGTTCCGGCGCGGCCTGCTGGACCCGGGGCGCCTGCGGCGGGGCCTGCACCCCTGTCCGCAGCCGCTCCTCCACCGTTTGAATCCGAGCCAGCATGGCCTGGGGGGAGGAATCCAGCCGGGGGTCGCACAGCCGGGCGGCGGCCATTTCCAGCTGCGCCCGGCGGGAGGCGGTGCGGGTCATGGCCCCCTGGGCGTCCTGCAGCACCTCCAGGGCGTACAAAATCCGCTCCGCCGGATAGCCCTCGGCCTGCCGCCGGTACCGCTCTATGGTATCCGGCAGGGCCACAATGAGGTCCCCCGGCGCCTTGGCGCTGGCGGCCACCAGCAGGTTGCGAAAGTGCCCGGTCAGCTGGGTGCAAAGGCGGTCGTACTCCACCGACTCCCCCACCCGGCCAATAAGGTCCAGCACGCCGCCCAGGTCCCCGCCGCGGATGGCCTCGGCCAGATCGAAGAGATAATCCTGGGCCACCAGGCCCGCGGTGCCGCTGACCACCTGGGCGGTGACGGCGGAGCTGTGGGAGGCGCAGAGGTCCAGAATGGACAGGGCGTCCCGCATGCCCCCGTCGGCCAGCCGCCCAATGAGCATGGCGGCGTCCTCCTGGAGGTCCAGCCCCTCCCCGGCGGCCACCCTTTGCAGGTAGGCGGCAATTTCCCCCGCGCCGATGCGGCGGAAGTCAAACCGCTGGCACCGGGACTGGATGGTGGCGGGAATGCGGTGCACCTCGGTGGTGGCCAGGATGAAGATGACGTGGGCGGGGGGTTCCTCCATAATCTTGAGCAGGGCGCCGATGGCCCCCATGGACAGCATGTGCACCTCGTCGATGATATAGACCCGGTAGCGGGCAAGGGCGGGCTGAAAGACGGCCTCCTCCCGCAGCTCCCGGATGCTGTCCACCCCGCTGTTGGAGGCGGCGTCGATTTCGGACACGTCCGTCACCGACCCCGCGTCGATGCCCCGGCAGATGTCGCACACCCCGCAGGGGTTGCCGTCCTGGGGATTAAGGCAGTTGACCGCCTTGGCAATCAGCTTGGCGCAGGTGGTCTTGCCGGTGCCCCGGCTGCCCATGAGGAGGTAGGCGTGGGAGGGGCGCCCCGCCCGTATCTCGTTTTTCAGGGTGGTGGTAATGGGCTCCTGCCCCACCACGTCGTCAAAGGTCCTGGGCCGCCACTTGCGGTACAGCGCCTGATACATGGGTGCGACTCCTCCCTTCTCCGCAGCGCGTTCCACAAAAAAGGACGGACGGCAGTGCGGCCCCTTGCTGTCGGGCCGGTGTGATGCGCACTGTCATGCGGACTCGGTTGGCTGCGGCGCACGCAGAACACCGCTTAATGCTGCTCGGTTCCCCGCCTGACATGGTTCACAGCGTCTGGTCGCACAGGACCAAGATCCGCATGACAGAGCGCACCACGCTGCTGTCCGCCTTTTCAGTTTTGACAGCTTTAGTATAGCATAAACCCCGGGGCAAGGTCAATCGTCCCGGCGCAAAAAGCCCCTACTGCGCAAGCCCCAGGCCGATGGCGTCGGCGCACTCCCGCATGCCCAGGATGGTCTGGGTGATGACTTCGTCCAGGTCCAGCCCCAGGCGGCGGCATCCGTCCTCGATAACCCCGCGGTTGACTCCGGCGGCAAAGCGCTTGTCCTTGTACTTCTTTTTCACCGACCCAAGCTCCAGGTCCATGACGCTGCGGGAGGGGCGCATCAGCGCCGCCGCCGACACAAGGCCGGTAAGCTCGTCGATGGTGTACAGGGTCTTTTCCATGGGGGTCAGGGGCTCCACGTCGGTACACAGGCCGTAGCCGTGGCTGACAATGGCCCGGATGAAGGCGGGGTCAACATCCCGCTCCTCCAAAATCTCCCGGGT
Source organism: uncultured Angelakisella sp. (assembly GCA_937914895.1). Classification (GTDB taxonomy): domain Bacteria; phylum Bacillota; class Clostridia; order Oscillospirales; family Ruminococcaceae; genus Angelakisella. Next base: position 6,924 of record CALGIL010000029.1, on the reverse strand, counting down.
CTTGGCGCAGTGCTCCTGGGGGTACTGCTCATAGTCCAGGTCGTGTAAAAGGCCCACGGCGCCCCACAGCTCCTCCCGGTCCTCCTCGCCCAGCAGGCGGGCAAAATGGCGCATGACGCCCTCCACCGCCAGGCCGTGGCGCAAAAGGGCCTGGGACTGGTTATACTCCCGGAGCAGCGTCCAGGCTTCTTCCCGTGTCGGAATCATCTTGTTGCCTTCTTTCTCTTGGTTGTCGGTATGTGTAAGGGCCCTAAAAAGTGATGCGGGCCAGGTCCTTGTCCTGCTGGAAGGAGGTGAAGTTGTACAGTATCAAGACGTCGTCAAAGTCCGTTTCGGCCACCAGCCGGCTCATGGGTGTGGGCAGGGCCCGCAGGTCCGCCACGTATACCTCGTCGTAGGAGTAGGTGAGGAAGGGGGCCATGCAGTTGCCGTAGGAGTCCTTGACAAGCAGCACCCGGGAGGTCTTTCCCTCCTGGTGGTTTAAGTTATTGCCGCTGCGGATGACGGTAAGGCCGTGGTTGCCGTAAAGGAAGGCGGCGTATTTATCCCGGCGGCCCAGCATATCCCTGTGGTAAAGGCCGTCCACCTCCACCACGCCCCGCCCCGTGTCTGCCTGCTTTTTCCCATCGATGGTCACATCCGTGACGGGGATGTCGTACCACACCAGGGTGTCGGGTTGTACGTCAATGTTTTTCGTCTTGCTGTACTGGGTCCCCAAAAAGCCGGGCTCCTCCCGGCGCAAATCCGCCAGGTCCTCCAGGGGGACATACCCAAGGCCCCGGTCCCGGGCGAAGGCGGCGTAGGCGGCCCAGGCCCCGTCGGTGGTCCAGTGGTGGTCGGTGCGGTAGTAGGTCTGGCGCGCGGCGGCGCTGTCGGCCATGGGGCCTATAAGGTCCAGGGTGTGGGCACCCCGGACGCCGGCGTAAATATCCGCAATGTAGGCGGCCTGGTCGGCGTTTTCCATCCCCCGGGGCACCTTGTCCGACAAAACCGCATCGCTGTTGGGGGCGATGGCCAGGGTGACCTGCCCCGGGTACCCCGCCAAAAAGCGGTTTAAAAAGCCCAGGTTGGCGGCAATCTGCCTGTCGCTGACCGCGGGCAGGGCGGTATCCCGGCCGCCGTCCCCGCCAAAGCCGGTGCCGTTGCCCCGGGTCTCGGCCAGGGGGCCGGGGTACAGCCGGGCAAACAGGTAATGGTCGCGGCCATAGGCCACGCCGCCGTTTTCAATTTTCATCAGGGCCATCTCCCCCACGGATTTCAGGTGAATCCACTGGTCCCGAAAGGCAAACTGGTCGTTGACATACTCCTCGTAGGCCCCCGTATACTCGTTTTTGACCAGGGACGACCAGGAAAAGGCGGGGCGCTGCTTCAGGTAGCGGTTTTCCATTTCGGAAAACACCGCCTTGCTGAAAAAGGCGTCGGTGATGGAAAACCCGATGATAAACACCGCGAAAAAGAGAAGAAGCGGGTGCCCCGCAAGATCCCTTAGGATTTTTTTCATGGCCGGCACGCTCCTTTCAAAAAATCAGAACCGGAAGTAGAGGAAGGGGTTGTAGGTGGCGTCCACCAAACAGGCCACCGACAGCAGGAACACCGCCGCCATGGCCCCGTACCGCAGAAGGCGGTACTTCTGCCCGTACCGTTTGGCCAGATTTTCCAGGGCGGGGGTGCAGCAGACCGCCGCAATGGCAAAGGTGACGCCGTAATTGCGCAAGAAGTAGACCCACCCGCCGCCAGCCTGATAGACAAACAGGGCGGACAAAAACCGTCCCAGGGCCGCAAAGTCGGTGATGGCAAACAGCGCCCAGCTGATCATCACCAAAAAGACAAGATACACGTGGCTCCACACCCGGCTTTTGTTCAGGTGCTTTAAAAGGAAGGCCTTTTCCAGCACCAAAAACACAAAGAAGTAAAGGCCCCACAGCACAAAGTTCCAGCTGGCGCCGTGCCAAAGTCCGGTGGCCGCCCACACCACAAAAAGGTTGAATACCTGCCGGGGAAAGGAGCAGCGGCTGCCCCCCAGGGGAAAGTAGAGGTACTCCCGAAACCAGGACCCCAGGGTCATGTGCCAGCGCCGCCAGAACTCGGTGATGCTTTTGGAGGTATAGGGGTGGTCAAAGTTTTGGGGGAACTCGAACCCCAGCATCTTGCCAAGGCCGATGGCCATTTGGGAGTAGCCGGAAAAGTCGAAGTAGATCTGGAAGAAATAGGCCAGCAGCCCCAGCCATGCAAGGGGGGTGGAGATGAGCTGGAAGTTCATGGCGGACACCTGGGTCCACAGGGCGCCCACGTTGTTGGCGATAAGCACCTTGCGCCCCAGGCCGCAGATAAACACCTCCACGCCGTCCTGGATCTGGCCCAGGTCGATGCGGCGGACCTTCAGTTCCCGCTGGACGTCGGTGTACCGCACAATGGGCCCGGCAATCAGCTGGGGGAACAGCACCACATAGGCCCCCAGGTCGATGATGTTGCGGTCGGCGGGGATTTTGCCCCGGTAGACGTCGATGGTATAGGACATGGTTTGAAAGGTGTAAAAGCTGATGCCCAGGGGCAGGGGCAGGTTGAGCAGGGGGAGCTGAGTGCCAAAGACGGCGTTTAAGTTGCCGATGAGGAAGTCGCTGTACTTAAAAAAGCCCAACACCCCCAGGTTGCCCACCACCGACAGCAGCAAAAAGGCCTTGCGGGTCCGGGGGTTGTCCTTTCCCCAGCGGTCGATGCCGTTGGAGGCGGTGTAGTCCAGCAGGATGGAATAGATCATAATGGGAAAGTACCGCACCTCGCCCCAGGAATAAAAAATCAGGCTGACAACAAGGAGGTACAGATTCTTCAGTTTGGCGGGGACGAGGAAATACAGCCCCAGCACAATGGGCAGGAATCGAAATAAAAACAGGATGCTGCTGAAGACCATGGATGTACCCCTTTCGGCGGTGTCTTGCCCCCGGAGCTTGGTCGGGATTCCCCGAAGCCCCGGAAGGTCCCTAATAGTATAACATAAAGCCGAAAAAATGCCACCATGGCAGAAAAAAGGAGGAGGGTGCTCCCTCCCCCTCCTTTCCGCCTGGGCGCTTACTGGTTGAAATAGGTGTTTATCTGGGTCTCAACGGCGGACACGTCGGCGGAAAAATCGTAGGTATCCAGGTCCTCCACATCGTCCTTGCCCAGGATGATGAGAAAAACGTAGTCGCCGATGGTCAGCACCTTGCCGGCGTTGGCTTTTTCCCGGGGCAGGGGCAGATACTGCTCAAAGGACTTGCGGACATAGTCCAGCCTTGCCTCCAGGGCGGTCTGGACGGCCTCCGTCTTGCCGGGCTTTGCGCGAATGGCAAAAAAGTTGTCGGCGGTGGTAATGGACATCCCCATGCTGCCGGCGTATTCCTCCACGTCGTCCAGGTTAATCTCCAGCATATCGGTCATCAGCTGGTCATCCAGGGGGGCGGCCATGGCCACCGGATATTGGGCGGTGACGTCGTCCACAATTCCCTCAATTAAACATGTGAAATTGTCATATTGGACCATATGCTCACTGCAGGGTCACCCCATCCTTCAGGGTGGGGCCGGCCGGGGCCTCGCCGCCGGGGGCATTGCCGCAGGCCGCCATGGCAAGGACCATGGTCAGCGCCAGGGCCAGGGTGGTTATTTTTTTCAGCATCAGTCAAATACCTCATTCCCTATGGTTTGGGCCCCGCCGCGGGGGCCCTGCTTATCCGGTGGCGGATTTTTGCCAAATTCCTGCATCCGTGGGAATAGTATTGGACGCCGCACCCTAAATATTCTCCCGGAGGAAGGTGTACAGCTCCTCCGGCGTCCGGGCCGAAAAGGCCACGGGGTACTCCCCCGGCTCCGGGTCGTGGGAAAAACCGTAGCCGTACAGCTGGGCCGCAAAGTCCACCCCCGCCTCCCCCGCGCCCACGCCGTCGTAGGGGCTGTCGCCGATCATCACGGCGGCCCCGGGGGGAATGCCCTGCTGTTCCAGGATGTAGGTGATCTGCTCCCCCTTGGTTTTGGGGGCGCCGGACCGGTCCCCCTCCGGCGGACAGCCGACGATCATGTCAAACCGGTCCAGAAGACCGTGGAGCTCCAGGGTGCGCCGGGCCATCCAGACCTGCTTAAGGGTGGCCACCGCCACCGCCGCGCCCCGCCGGTGCAAAAGGTCCAGAATCTCCCCCACCAGCGGGTAGACCTCCGCCCTGCGAAAACCCATGTCGTCCGCGCGGTAAATTTCCCGGTAGCGCCCAATGAGGGCAAGGCCCCGGGCCTCGTCCACCCGGTAATACCGCATCATGGATTCCAAAAGCGGCGGACCGATAAACCGCTGGGCCTCCCCGTCGGGCAGGGGGGCCAGACCCTCCTCGGCCTCCACCTGGCGCAGGGCCTGTAAAATCCCCGGCGAGGTATCCACCAGGGTGCCGTCCAAATCGAAGATCACACAGCGATAATCTTTCCCCATCAGCTCTTCCTCCCGGTCATCAGCGCCATGACGTGGGCGCAGTAGGAGGCCACGGCCTCCGCCTCCCCGGCGCCGGGCCGCCGGTCGGACAGGTCCCCGGAGTAGTGGGCGATGCCGTAGGCGGGCTGGACGCTGCCGGTGACGGTGGAGGGCACCGAGACGGTGACCATCCCCATGTGCTGGGCAAACAGATTCAGCGCCAGCAGGCACATATCCGCCCCGCCGTAGGGGGTGCCCGCGGTGGCAAAGCCCCCAAACCACTTGCCGGCCAGCCGCGCCTCCACCCAGTGGTCCACAAAGCTGTCCATAAAGGCTTTTACCGGGGCGGACACGTTGCCAAAGTAGGTGGGCGATCCTAAAAACAGGGCGTCGCAGTCCAGCACCCGGGCGGGGCTTTCCAGCAGCTCCACCGAAGTGATGGCCTCCTTATATGCCCGGGAGCCGGGAAAGGCGTCCCCGGTGACGGCGTAGTTGGGGTCAAACAGCCGGAAAAACGAGACTTTGGCCCCCAGCTTTTCAAAGCTTTGGCGGTACTGCTCCGCCAGCAGAAAGGTGTTGCCGCAGACACTGTGGAACACCACGGCAATGTGTGGCGATTTCAACAAAACGCACCCCCAGCAAAAAATATGACATCCGGCAGATGGGGTTATTCTATCATAAAACCCAGGGCATTTCCACCATGGGCGCCGCCCCCGGGGCGCAGGCTAAACATCCACCGGAGGCGCCTGGGCGGCCCCCTTCTCCATGGGCATCCAGCCGCCCCGGGCAAAGCGCCGCCAGGCTCATCGATCTCTGCTTCCAGGAGGCCACCCCCCGGAAGCAGAGATCGATGAGCATGGCCAGCCACGCGCCCGCAAGGCCCAGGTGCAGTACAAAAACAAACAGGCAGCCCAGCACCAGCCGAATGCCCCAGACCCCCACAAGGCTGATGTAAAAGGGCCAGCGGGAATTGCCCGCCCCCCGCAGAGCCCCGGAGTAGATGATGGAAAAAGCCTGCATGGGCTGGGCAAAGGCCACCACCCGCAGCACCTGTCCCCCCAGGGCGATAACCGCGGCGTCCGGGGTAAAAAGGGACATCAGCCCGTCCGAAAAGACAAACAGGATGACCCCGGTGAAGGTCATGCAAAAGAGGCCCAGCCGGGCCGAGATGTTGCCGAAGCGCTTGGATTCCTGGGGCAGGTTTGCGCCCACCGCCTGGCCCACCAGGGTGGTGGCGGATACCGAAAATCCAAAGGCGGGCAGATAGGACAGGCCCTCGGCCGAGACGGCGATGTGGTGGGCCGCCACCGCCACGGTGCCCAGGCTGCTGACGATGCGCAGAAAGAAGATCTGCCCCAGGGAGGTGACGCCCCGCTCCAGGGCCACCGGAACCCCCAGCCGCAGGGCGGCGTCCAGGACGGGGCGTTCAAATTGCAGCAGCTGCCGGTCCAGCACCAGGCGCAGGGGGTTGTTTTTGGAAATCAGCGGCAGAAATACCAGGATGCCCGCCACCCCGATGGAGACGGTGGTGCCCCAGGCCGCCCCGGCCACGCCCATCCCCGCGCCCCAGACGGTAAAGCTGCCGCCGCCCAGGGTAACGGTGTGGGTGGGAAAAATCAGCAGATAGTTGACCCCGATGTTAAGGACAATGGCCACCAGATTGGCCGCCATGGGCGCCCTTGTGTTGCCCATGCACCGCAGGGAGGACGAGGAGGACATCTCGAAGGCATTGAAGAGGGTGGACAGACTGAGCACCATCATGTAATCCCGGGCCATGGGCAGCACCTCCGGCTGGGCGCCCATAAGGGCGGGAAAGAAGAAGGAAAAGCCGAAGCAGGCGGCACAGGCCAGTCCGCCAATGCCCAGGCAGACCACAAAGGAGTGCTGCAGCACCCGCTGGGCCTTGGGGTGGTCCCCCGCGCCGACGGCCTGGGCCACCTGGATGGAAAACCCGGTGCTGGCGGCCCCGATAAGGCCGTTGACCATCCAGAAAAAGGGGGAGGAAATGCCCACCGCCGCCGAGTAGGCGGCCCCCAGAGCCCCCACCATGGCGGTGTCGGTAAATTGCAGCACCGTAAAGGCGATCTGCTCCAAAATAGTGGGCCAGGCCAGCTTTAAAACGGTCCGGGTGGGCGTTTTGCCCAGGTGCAGCACATTGACGGACGGCCGTGCCATCATTCCCGTCCCCCTTTCAGGTTATATCAATCTAAAAACAGCTCTCCCATTATAGCAATGGGGCAGGCAAAAGGCAATTATCAATTCCCCAAACCCTCTTTGCCCTCCGGCGGGGCCCCATGGATATAGGCCTTCTGTTGTCCGCCCCGGTCGTGGCGGGGGCCGGCTTTTGCTTGTTACTTTCCGGCAATGGAAAGTAAGCAAAGATTACCGGAGAGGCCCCACGGGGTGCTTCTTTTTATTGCCATGCTTTGTAACCGAGGTAACTTTTCCCCACTTTTGACCGGGCAAAAGTGGCAAAACCCGCCGGGGGAAACCCCCGG
>CALGIL010000028.1 GCA_937914895.1 uncultured Angelakisella sp. | reverse complement strand
GAGACGGTGATGGGCCTGTACCATCGGGGCCGCCTGGCGGCTCTGGCGGGATGGACCCTGGAAAACCGGGTCCTGGAGCTTTGCCGGGTGGCAGTGCATCCGGACTTCTTTCGCCGGGGCTATGCCTCCCGGCTGCTGGAGGCGGCAGAGGCGGCGGCCCGGGCGGGCGGGGCGGTGGGGATGAGCGTCTCCACCGGCCGGGATAACCTGCCCGCGGCGGCCCTTTATGAGCGGCATGGCTTTGCCCTGAAAGACCGCTTTTTGGTGGATGGAGACCTGGCAATGGTACGCCTGTACAAGACGCTTTGACTTTGAGAAATGGAGCAGAACCCCCTATGATACAGCTGATTCCTCTCTTTTCCGGCAGCAGCGGCAACGCCGCCTACATAGGCACCCCCCGGGAGGGGCTGCTCATCGATGCGGGTGTCTCCTGCCGGGGCATCCTCCAGGGGCTGGAGGCCTCTGGCATCCCCTATAGCGCGGTGCGGGGGGTGCTGCTGACCCACGACCACAGCGACCACATCAAGGGGCTGCGGGTGCTGTGCAAGCGCCTGGGGGTGCCGGTGTACGCCGCCTGCGAGACCCTGGACCTGCTGGCCCAGTGGGGCGCGGTGGAAATAGGCACCGACCTCATCGAAATCTGCTGTCCCACACAATTGGCCGGGATGGAGGTAACCCCCTTTGACACTCCCCATGACGCGGCCCATTCGGTGGGCTTCCATATCGACACCGGGGAGCGGAAAATCGGCTACGCCACCGATTTGGGAACCGTCACCCCGGGGGTGTGGCAGATGCTGGTGGGGTGCGACCTTGTGATGCTGGAGGCCAACTACGAGCCGGCCATGCTGCGGGTATCCTCTTATCCCTACCACCTGAAGCAGCGGATTGCCTCCTGCACCGGCCACCTGTCCAACGATATGAGCGCACGGTGCATTGCCGACCTGGCCCGTGCGGGCACCGCGCGGTTTGTGCTGGCCCACCTAAGCCGGGAGAACAACACCCCGGAGATAGCCGCCCAGGCGGTGCGGGAGGTCATGGCCCTGGAGGGCTTTGCCGAGGGGCGGGATTTTACCCTGGAGGTGGCCCGAAGGCTGGAGCCCACCCCGGCCATTGTGTTTTAGAAAAAGCAAAAGGAGCCGCAGGGCTCCTTTTTGATGTCCTGACGGGGGGTCCCTTCGGGGGATTTGATTGCCCTGGCAGGCGAGGTTCTGCTTTTAGCCAAGGTTGGCTTCTTTACTATATGGGACGCGGTCCCAAACCCCTTTACGCCTCTGGCGGGGCCCCATGGTCATAGCTTTTCTATTGTCCACCCCGGTCGTGGCGTGGGTTATTTTTACTTGTTACTTTCCAGCAATGGAAAGGTACCAAAGATTGCTGGGGACCCTGCGGGGTGCTTTCTCCCATTGCCACGCTTTGTAACCGAGCCAACCTTTCTCCACTTTTGTCCGGGCAA
>CALGIL010000027.1 GCA_937914895.1 uncultured Angelakisella sp. | reverse complement strand
CGGCATGGGGGGCAGCCTCAGGGACCTGTACTTTGCAAACGGGCTGTCCGGTTCCCAGTTTAAATTTACCATCAACGGCGTCGCCTTTACCTTTGACGACACCAATAATATGACCGAGGTCATCAATAAGATCAACGCCAGCGACGCGGGGGTCCGGGTGGTCTATAAATCCCTGGAGGACCGCTTTGTCATGGAGAGCACAAACTCCGGCCAGGGCTTTGGCATCCAGATGACCCAGGAGGAGGGCAGCCTCCTCAGCGCCATGTTCGGCGCGGGCCCCGACGGCGCCCTGGCCACCGGCGGCAGCGCCGTCAGCAAGGAGCTGTTTGCCGCCCGCATTGGGGCAAGCCCGGTGCTGGACGACGGCGACTTTGACGTCCGGGAGGGCACCTTCCAAATCAAGGTGGACGGGCAGACCTATACCCTGTCCGCCCCCCGCAAGGAGGACGGCGGCGCCTACGGCAAGGCCGAGCTTCTCACCTTGTTCAACCAGCAGCTGGAGGAGAAGCTGGGGGCCGGCACCGTGGAATTTGCCGCCGACGGCAGCCTGACCGTCCAGGGCGGCGCAAAGGTGGAAATCGCAAAGTCCGCCCATGCCGACCTCACCGACCCCGACCTCATCAAAGAGGCCGCCAAAACAGATTTGGCCCTGGCCCTTGGCTTTGCCCAGGGCGCCGACAACCGGACCACCGCGGACACCGCCCTTGCCGATCTGGGCATCAGCATCCCCGGCTGCACCACCCTGGGCGACCTTAGCGGCAATCTGGCCTTTGTGGATGGGCGCGTTGTGGTAACGGGCACGGGCATTACCGTGGTGGGCGACGCGGCCACCACCGAAAAGCTGTTTGGCCGGCCCAGCCTGGAGCTGGGGATGACCCAGGGCGCCGCCGCCGCGTATGTGGAGGGCGTCAACGCCGTCCTCTATGTGGACGGCGACGAAAACCGCACCGAACGCAGCAGCAACAGCTTTACCATCAACGGACTGAATATCGAGCTGAAGGAAACCACCGACGACTACCAGGTCGTCAATGTCTCCCGGGGCACCGACCAAATCGTGGACGGCATTAAGGGCTTTATGGAGGAGTACAACACCCTTATCGAAAAGCTCAACGGCCTTATCCGGGAGGAGGCAACCTATAAATCCTACGCCCCCCTGACCAGCGACCAGAAGAAGGAGATGAGCGACCGGGAGGTGGAGCTGTGGGAGCAGCAGGCCAAGACCGGCCTGCTGCGCCGGGACAGCGCCATCGAAAGCTTTTTGCAGTCCATGCGCACCGCCATTTACGCAAAGCCCACCGGCTCGGACATTGCCATTTATGACCTGGGCATCTCCACCAGCAGCGAATGGCAGGACTTTGGCAAGCTGGTGCTTACCGCCGACGGCGAGGCAAAGCTTCGCCAGATGGTGGAAAGCGACCCCGACGCCGTGGTCAATCTGTTTACCGGGGAAGAGGGCCTTGCGGTGCGGATGGACGGGATTCTAAAAAGTGCCGCCAACACAAGCTCCGCCAGCCCCGGCTCCCTTATCCGGCTGGCCGGCTGGCCGGGCCGGGCCAGCGCCACCGACAACGACCTGTACAAGCGGATGCAGCAGATCGACGACCGGATTGCGGCCCTGAAGCGGACCTACGAAAAAGAAAAAAGCCGGTACTGGCGGCAGTTTAACGCCATGGAGCAGGTGGTGGCCAACATGACCAGCCAAAGCGCCTGGCTGACCCAGCAGCTGGGGATGTAATCTAAGACGAAAGAGGCGGCAATATGTACACAGCCCAGGAGAACCCCTACCAAAAGTATAAGCAGCAGTCGGTGATGACCATGACCCAGGGGGAGATGCTCACCCAGCTGTTTGACGAGGTTATTAAGCAGGTCAGCGGCGGCGTGCAGTTTATCGGGTCCGGCGACTATGACGCCTCCAACCAGTCCCTGCAAAAGGCCCAGGTCATCCTCAACTATCTGCGGCAGAGCCTGGACCGCCGGTACCCGGTGTCCCAGGGGCTGGACCAGCTGTACGAATTTTTCATCCACCGCGTGGTTCAGGCCAACATCAAAAAGGAAACCGCCGGCCTGGAGGAGATCATCCCCATGCTCCAGGAGCTGCGGGAAACCTTTGTGGTGGCCGGCCGCACGGCAAGAATGCGCGGATGACCCACCCGGGCGGTAAGGGAGGGGACGGGCGGTCACAGCGGTGTGTCGATTTTTGGATAAGATTGACATTTGTGTCCCTTTGCGGTAAAATATCAGCTGTATAGGACCGTTTATTCCGCGGCGGAAAGAAAGGGGCCGAAAGATGCTGTTTGACAATAAGCAGATGCAGATTATGACCAGCGGCCTGGACGCGCTGTCCACCCGCCAGCGGATGATTCTGCACAACCTGTCCAACCTGGAGACCATGGGCTACAAGACCAAGGATGTGGTGTTTGAGGACGTTTTTAAAAACGCCCGGGGCAGGTACGAGGTCCGCCACAAGGTGGTCACCCAGGAAAACACCACCCTGCGCGCCGACGGCAACAACGTGGACGCGGATGTGGAGAGCATGAAGCTGTACGAAAACTACGTCCAGCAGCAGTACCTCTACCAAAAGATCTCCGGACAGATCAGCAACTACCGGTACGTGCTTAAGGCCGGCCCGAAGTAAAAGGGGGCATATAAGGGATGTCGCTTTTGGATTCCATGAAAATCACCGGGTCCGCCCTGACGGCGGAGCGGTTCCGTATGGACGTGGTCCTGCAAAACCTGGCCAACATCAGCACCACCCGCACCCAGGACGGGGGACCCTACCGCCGCAGGCAGGTGGTGTTTCAGGAGCGGGACGTAAACTTTGCGGATACCCTGCACAGCGCCTCCCAGCGGGTGTCCGGCGGCGGCGTCCGGGTGGCCACCATTGTGGAAAGCCAGGCGGACCTGCTGCCGGTGTACGACCCCACCCACCCCGACGCCAACGAGGACGGGTATGTGATGTACCCCAACGTCAACGCCACCGAGGAGCGCATCGACCTGCTGGCGGCGTCCAACGCCTACGAGGCTAACCTGACGGCCCTGGGCATTGTAAAGTCCCTGGCGCTGAAGGCGCTGGAAATCGGAAAGTAGTCTATAATCAAACCCGGGATGCGGCAAGATGCCGCATCCCGGGTTTTACATATCAGGAAATTTTTTTGCACTTCGCTGGGCAGCCTATAATCAAACCCGGGATGCGGCAAGATGCCGCATCCCGGGTTTTACATACGCCTCCGGCGGGGTCCCCTTTCTGCTGGCAGAAATTTGGAGAGGGACAGTAAGGGGTGTGCTGACATTTTAACGCAATCATTATCTTATCATGGGGCTAACCTTCGCAAAGGCCACCAAAGGGGCGAATCCCCTTTGGGAACCCCTACGGGCAAACAAACAGCGG
>CALGIL010000026.1 GCA_937914895.1 uncultured Angelakisella sp. | reverse complement strand
GGACCTGGTGGGGCCCTACGAGCTCCACGACTTCTTCCTCTACTACGCCCTGCGGTGGGGCTTTGGCCCCGCCAAAATCTACCGCCTGGCGGTGGAGTCCTTCCGGGGCGCCTATGACGCCCCGGTTATCAAGCAGTGGCTTTTGGTTTTCTACCGCCGGTTTTTCGCCCAGCAGTTCAAGCGGTCCTGCCTCCCCGACGGGCCCAAGGTGGGCACCGTGGCCCTCTCCCCCCGGGGGGACTGGCGGATGCCCAGCGACGCCAGCGCCGCCCTGTGGCTGGCCGAGGCGGAGGCTCTATAACACACACAAGGAGGCAGTCCCCATGGATTATATCATCCGTCCGCCCCTGGAGCGGGACGCCGAGGGTGTCAACGCCCTGCGGCGGATGCCCGGCGTCTTTGAAAACACCCTGGGCTTTCCCGCCGAGCCCCTCATCCGCAACCGGGAGCGCCTGGCCTCCTACGACCCCAACAGCCACCAGCTGATGGCGGTGCTGCCCCGGGAGGACGGCACCGAGGCGGTCATCGGCATGGCGGGCCTGTCGGTGCACCCCAACCAGCGGCTGCGCCACAGCGCGGGCCTTGGCATCATGGTCCACCGGGACTATCAGGGCCAGGGGGTGGGCTCCCGGCTGATGGAGGCCCTGCTGGACATTGCCGACAACTGGCTGATGCTGGTGCGGGTGGACCTGGAGGTCTTTACCGACAACGCCCGGGCCATTCATCTGTACGAAAAGTACGGCTTCCAAATCGAGGGCACCCGGCGCAAGGCGGCCATCCGGGGCGGGCAGTATGTGGACGACTACATCATGGCCCGCATCCGGGAGGACGCCTGAGCACCGGACCCACGGCAGCTTTGCCCTATCCATATCCTCAAAAGAAAAGAGCCTCCCGATGACCGGGGGGCTTTTTTCAGCAAATCATCAGACCGTCGTCTGGCATTTGGTACAGAGGACGCCGCAGGAGCTGCCGCTTTCCATCTCCCCAATGGCCCAGCCGGCCAGCTGGCTTAGGGCGGGCAGGACGCTTCGGCCCTTTTCGGTCAGGGTATACTCCACCCGGGGGGGCACCTCGTTGTACTGCTCCCGGTGGACAATGCCCGCCCCCTCCAGCTCCCTTAGGGACTGGGCCAGCATTACATTGGTAATGTCCCCCAGCTTCCGTTTGATGGTGCTGTACCGCAAGGGGGTGGGCGCCGCCAGCATGCACACAATGGGCAGCTTCCATTTACCGCCAAATAAATTCATGATGTAGCGGATGGGGCAAAGCAGTTCCTCGGCCTGCGCCGCGGCCTCCTGCTCATTTTTTGCGGACACTGCACATCCCTCGATTCCAATAGTGTGTTTTTACGTACTAGGTTTGTTTTTTCTGCGTTCTTGCAAAATATAAATCATGTAATAAAATAATATCATGGAGCAAGCCGAAAAGCAAGCCCTTTAAAATTGGGGCGGTTTGCAAGCTGCAAAGAAGGGTCTGTGGATGATGCCGAACCTGAACGATTTTATGAACCAGGGGATCAAAGATATTGCCGACACCGCCGCACGGTTTTATTGGGGCGACCGCCGGGGGCAGCGCTTTATGCTGCACATGGCGTCCGCCCTGGGCAAAAGCGCAAAGATAAGGGCGCGGCACGAAGGGGACGGCACACACATCCCGCCGTTCCTGATTGCCAGCATTGCGTCGGAGTGCAATCTGCGATGCGCCGGCTGCTATGCGTGGGCGGCCGGCGGCTGCGGAGGCGGGCAAGCCCGGGAGCAGCTTACCGCCGGCGACTGGCGGCGGATCTTTGGGGAGGCGGCGGACCTTGGCGTTTCTTTCCTCCTGCTGGCCGGGGGCGAGCCCCTGATGCGCCGGGATGTCATCGAAGCGGCGGCGGAGTTTGACCGGATGTTTTTTCCCATCTTTACCAACGGGACCATGCTCAGCGGGGATTACCTGAACCTGTTTGACGCGCACCGCAACCTGATTCCGGTGCTGAGCATTGAGGGGGACGCCGAAAAGACCGATGCGCGGCGCGGGGCCGGCGTATCCCGGCAGGTGGAGGAAGCCGCCCGCCGCCTCAAAGAGCGGGGCATCCTGTTTGGGACCTCCATCACCGTCACCGCCGAAAATTACACCCAGGTGACCGGCCCTGCTTTTGTGGGAGCTTTGCGGGCGCGGGGTTGCGGCCTTGTGTTCTATGTGGAATATGTCCCTGTGGAAACGGGCACCGAGCATCTGATCCTGGATAAAAACGCGCTGCGGGCCCTGGCCGCCCGTGTGGACGGCCTGCGGGCCGACCCGGTCAACAGGGGGATGATTCTGCTGTCCTTTCCCGGTGACGAGGAAGAAATGGGCGGCTGCCTGGCCGCTGGACGGGGGTTCTTTCACATCAACGCCACCGGCGGCGCCGAGCCCTGTCCCTTTTCGCCCCATTCCGAAATGAATTTAAAGGACCGGCCGCTGGTGGACGCCCTGCAATCCCCCTTCTTTGCAAGGGTGCGGGCCATCAGCGCGGCGGAGACCGCCGGCCACAGGGGCGGCTGTACCCTGTTCCAGGCGGAGCAGGCGGTGGCACAGGCCCTGCACTGACCCCACCGGCGGAGTTTGAGGCCGCCCCGGGGCAGTGTCACCAAATGGGAGAAATCCCTGCAAATCCGGAAAGGAGGAACCGCCATGGCATCGCTGACCCCTTCGGAAAAGGATTATCTGGAAGCAATCTATCTGCTGGCCCGGCGGCTGGACCCGGTCCGATGCATCGACGTGGCCAACTATATGGAGCACGCCAAACCAAGTGTGACAAAGGCCGTCCAAAACCTTTGCGCCAAAGGCTATCTGCAAAAGATTGATCATGGCATCGTCTTTACCCAGTCGGGCAGGGCCGCCGCGGAGAATATCTTTGAACGCCACTGCATTTTGACCCATGCCCTCAGGGAGCTGGGGATCGACGAGCCCACGGCGGTTCGGGACGCAAGGTCCATGGAGCGTGTCATCAGCGATGAAGCCGTCAATCTGACCGCCAGGGTGTTCAAATGCCAAAAGCGGCTGACCGGGAGCTGCCCGGCCGCCGACATCCTGTAAGCACCCCAGAGAGCAAGGGGCGGACAGCTTTTGCTGTCCGCCCCTTGGGCTTCATTTTACACGGTCCGCCGGATCAGCGGTAGTAGTAACCCTTCCGGGTCATGGCGACCAGCGCAAACACCGTGACGGCAATCCCGCTGAGGGTGGTGACGATACCCATAATAAATGTGACAATGGAGATTCCTTTTCCCATGACGCTCACCTCTTTCATCTAAGTCTTCCTATCCGGTCATTTTTGCACATCCCGACGAGGAAAAATAATACTGTGCAAACGGATCCGTTTGCAAGGGTAATCCACACGCACCAAGGTATTTCTTCTTTTTCCGGC
>CALGIL010000025.1 GCA_937914895.1 uncultured Angelakisella sp. | reverse complement strand
CCCCTATAAGCAGAAGCGCAAGACCCGGGCGGGGGTAGCCCGGGAAAAGGGGCTGGAGCCCCTGGCCCTGGCCATTCGGGCGCAGGACACCCTGGCGGAGCCCCTGACCCTGGCCGGGGCCTTTGCGGACCCCGAAAAAGGGGTGGAGACCCCCGAGGAGGCTTTGCAGGGGGCGCTGGACATTATTGCCGAGGACCTTTCGGACGACGCCGGCCTGCGGGGCGAGGTGCGGCGGCTGATTCAGGCGGAGGGGGCGGTGGCCTCCACCGGGGACAGCCGGGAAAACCAGACCTATGCCCTCTATTACGACTTCAGCCAGCCGGTTAAAAAAATTGCCCCCCACCAGGTGCTGGCCATCCACCGGGGCGAAAAGGAGGGGTTTTTAAAGTCCTCCCTCCGGGTGCCCGAGGACCGGGCGCTGGACCTGGTCCGCCGCCGGGCCGTCACCGCCAAAAGCCCCTGCGGGCGGGCGGTGGCCCAGGCCGCCGAGGACAGCTGGAAGCGCCTGATTGCCCCCTCGGTGGAGCGGGAGACCTTTGCCGCCCTGCTGGAGGCCGCCGGCGAGCAGGCCATCAAGGTGTTTGCGGACAACCTGTACCACCTGCTGATGCAGCCCCCCATCAAGGATCGGGTGGTGCTGGGGCTGGACCCCGCCTACCGCACCGGCTGCAAAATTGCGGTGGTGGACGGTACCGGCAAGGTGCTGGACACGGCGGTGGTCTACCCCACCCCGCCCCAAAAGAAGGTGGCCGAGGCAAAGGCAAAGCTGGGGGAGCTCATCACCCGCCACGGGGTCAGCGTCATCTCCATCGGCAACGGCACCGCCAGCCGGGAAAGCGAGGAGTTTGTGGCCGGCCTCATCCGGGAGCTGGGGGGCGGCGTCTCCTATATGGTGGTCAGCGAGGCCGGGGCTTCGGTCTACTCCGCCAGCAAGCTTGCCAGCGAGGAATTCCCCCAGTTTGACGTATCCCTGCGGTCGGCGGTGTCCATTGCCCGGCGGCTGCAGGACCCCCTGGCGGAGCTGGTGAAGATCGACCCCAAGGCCATCGGCATCGGCCAGTACCAGCACGACATGCCCCCCGCCCGCCTGGACGCCGCCCTGGCCGGGGTGGTGGAGCGGTGCGTCAACTCGGTGGGGGTGGATCTCAACACCGCCTCCCACTCCCTTTTGGAGCACGTGGCGGGCATCGGCCCGGCCGTGGCCAAAAACATTGTGGCCTACCGGGAGGAAAACGGGGGCTTTGCCAGCCGCACCCAGCTGCTGAAGGTACCCAAGCTGGGCAAAAAGGCCTACCAGCAGTGCGCGGGCTTTTTGCGGGTGCCGGGGGCCAAAAACCCCCTGGACGCCACCGCCGTCCACCCGGAGAGCTACCCCGCGGCGGCGGCCCTTTTAAAGGAATGCGGCTTTACCCTGGCCCAGGTGGGCGGTCCGGAGCTGGCCGCCCTGCCCCAAAGGGCGGAGCAGACGGGCCTTGGGCGGCTGGCGGAGCAGACCGGCGTGGGGGTGCCCACCATCCGGGACATCCTGGAGGAGCTGTTAAAGC
>CALGIL010000024.1 GCA_937914895.1 uncultured Angelakisella sp. | reverse complement strand
CTCTTTTCAGACGTATTTCTTCTTATTCCAGCGCGTTTGTGCTCTACACAAAGGTCAGCCTTTCCAAGAATGTTCCTTTTCGAGAAAAGGAACCGAAAAGCTTTTAAGTGTCATGCGCCGGGTGGTCGTTTATCCCAGTGCCTTGCTTCGAAGCAAAGCTTCCGAAGCCCCCTAAAGAGAAGGGCCGGGTACCCCGGGCACGGCACGGCGGGCAATGGATAACTGGCAATTAGAAGGGGTGGCTGTCCCGCCAATCAAAAGCACAAGTGTTTTTTTATTCTTCGTGCGCTTTTCCTCTGTACAAAGTGGGGACTTTTTAAAAGTTTGGTCCAGCTTTTCAAAGCTGGCAGGGTGCGGGGCGGAGCCCCGCGACCTTGCCCTTTTCTGCCCTCTTCCTTCTGCCATCTGCCCTCTAAAAGGGGCGGAGCCCCGCGGCCTTAAAAAACAAAACGGAGGGAGAAAGCCCCCTCCGTCGGTGTCGGCTTAGTCCGCCTCCACCTTGATGATCTCTTTTCCCTTGTAGTAGCCGCAGCTGCCGCAGACCCGATGGGGGACCTTCAGCTCGCCGCACTGGGTGCATTTGCTGAGGTTGGGCGCGGTCAGCCTCCACACCTGGGAGCGTCTTTTATTTTTTCTTGCCTGAGAATGTTTTCTTTTGGGAACAGCCATCCTGGAATACCTCCTTGCATCCTAACTTTCAAAAAACTTGTTCAGGATCTCCAACCGGGGATCCACCGTCTTGGGTTTGCATCCGCACTGGACCTGGTTGCGGTTTCCGCCGCAGACGGGGCACAGGCCTTTGCAGTCCTCCCGGCACAGGACCTTGGAAGGAAGCTCCGGGATGATATCGTTGGTAGCCAGCTCTTCAAGGCTGACAATGCCATCCGGGGCCACCACAAACTCACCGTGATCGGGCCCGCTTAAGGAGCGGACCACCACATGGGAGCTGCGCTGGGACACCTCTTTTGTAAAAGAGGTCAGGCAGCGGTCGCAAATCAGGGAAAGCCGGTAGGTGTAGACGCAGCCGAGTGTTGCCACGCCATCGACCACCGACGCCTTTGCTGTGATGGCAACAGGATCGGTAAAGGGCGAAAGCCCCCGGATATGCACGGAGGTCAGATCCACAGTTTCCCCTACCACAAGGGATGCCTGAACCCCGTCCAGCACCGAATTTACGTCAAATTTTTTCACGGGCGACACCTCTCTTCCACGCGGACAGAGAAACATCCCGCTGCCCCTGCCGGATGCGGCCGGCGCGCCAAAGGACAGGCCCGCCGCAACGGTCACGGAAATATTATAGACGTCCCGGGCCCTTTTGTCAAGGACAAATCCTTGGCAGACCCGCTTTTGACGCCGGTTTAGGCTTTGTTTTTATGCCAATACTAGCACCGGAAACAAAGCGGACCGACGGGTCGTTGGAGGGCACGAACATGAAACGGGAGACAAGGGAGCAGATGGGCGGCTTTTTCACCGCATTTTTTACCACCCTGCTGCTCATGGGCGTGGTGCTGTGCGTGGTGTACCTGGTGTTTGACAGCCGCTCCGGCGGCGACCCCGGCACCCATGTGGCGGACCCCAATACCTACCTGCCCCAGGCGGAGGACCGGATGAATCTGCTGCTGGCGGGGCGGGAAAACGCCAATGAACAGCCGGACCTGTTCCTGCTGCTGGGCTTTTTGCCGGACCGGGGCAAGGTGGCGGTGTGCATGCTGCCCCCCGGCACCTATGTTGCGGACCAGGGGCGGGATTCCACCCTGGGCCAGCTGTACGAAAAAGGGGGCGTCCGGTACGCCCAAAAGGTGCTGGCGGAGTATCTGGACATCCCCATCCACCGGTACGCCCAGGGGGAGATGGACACCCTGGACCGGCTGCTGACCGGCCAGGGCCTGATGGACTTCTACCTGCCGGTGGACCTCAGCTTTACCCTGCGGGGGCGGGAGGTGAACATGCCTAAGGGGGACTACCAGCTGGATGGGCGCAAGGCGGCGGATATTCTGACCTGCAACAACTACCCCGGCGGGGAGATCGAGCGCAGCGACCGGGGCGGGATGCTCTTCTCCCAGCTGATTCAGGAGATGCTGCCGGCCTTTTTGACCGACAGCGGGGAACAGCTGGCCGGGAGCCTGATGACCTGGCTGGAGACCGACGTCTCCTTTGCCGACTACGAGCAGCGGCGGCAGGCCCTGGAGTTTTTGGCGGCCCTGGAGCTGCCCGCCACCACCACGGTGTTCCTGGAGGGCGCCCAGGGGGACGGCGGGAGCCTTGTGCTGTCGGGCCCCTGCATCCAGCGCATCGGGGAGACCTACGGCCCCCCGCAGACAGCGCCTATCCGGGAAGACGAACCCCCGGTGTCGGAAAGCCGCACCGGGAGTTTTGTGAAGGAATTTTTTTAGGGCAGCCGTTTGTACAGGATTATGGCGCCGGAAAAACGCGTAAGGCCGCCCCAGTCAGGGCATGAGGTAGGAGATGGCCGCCGCACCGGGGCCCGCGTGGGTGCCCACCACGCTGCCCACCGGGGCGGTGCTGGTGTCAGCGGAGCTGTAACGCGCCAGCACCGCGTCCCGCAGGATGCGCAGCTTTTCGTCGCTGGCCGAATAGCCAAAAAGAATGGGGCTGCAGGAGGCCACCCCGGTCCTTTCCATAGCGTCCAGGATAAACTGGACGCTTTTGCCGGTGCCCCGGGACTTGCCCGCCACCTTTAAAGCGCCCTCGCTGAAGGTGATAATAGGCTTCAGGTTGAGGAGGGACCCCGCCACCATGCCCACCCGGGACAGGCGGCCGCCCTTGTACAGATATTCCAGGGTGTCAAAGATGGCGTACAGCACCACCCGGTGCTTCATGGCCTCCAGGGCGGCCACCATTTCTTCGGCGGCCATCCCCTGGGCCCGCAGCTTGCAGGCCTCGCCCACCAGCAGCCGCTGCCCGGTGATGGTGGTCATGCTGTCGATGACGTAAATGCCGTCGTACTCCGCCATCTCCTTGGCGATAAGGGCGCTTTGCACCGTGCCGCTGATGGCGGCGGACAGCAGAATGGCCACCAGGCTGTCACCGGCCTCCTTGGCTGCCAGAAAGTAGGGCAGAAAGTCGTCCGGTGTGGGCTGGGAGGTGGTGGGCAGCTGCTGGCTGTGGGCAAGGCGGTCATAAAACGCGTCGGCGGACAGGTCGATCCCGTCCCGGAAGCTCTCCCCGTCAAACAGTACCCGAAGGGGAACGACGGTTACGTCCATCTGGGCGGCAAAACCAGGGTCTAGGTCGGCGGTGGAATCGGTAAGGATGCGGATCATATGCCTGTACCTGCCTTTCTTTAGACCGGCGGGGCGGGGCCATCCACGGGGCGGCCCAATCTCCCGCACATAAACTTAAAAAAATTTAAGTACATCATATCGGAAAAGCAGGCGGCTGTCAAGGCGGTTGTCAGAAAACAAAGATTGGAAAACAATAGAAATGCGGGGGCAGCGCGCGTATCTCTGCCCTATGCCCTCTCACTTCTGCCCCTTGGGAGCGTAATCCCGCATCCCCGGAATGGCGCCCCCCGCAATGGCCCACAGGTACAGGCTGGCGGTGGAGCCGTAGGGGCTGTACCGCCTGCGGTAGACGTCAAACCGCTTCCGGTCGATGCTGCGGTGGTGGTACAGCATCCGCATCCCCCGCAGCAGGGCCAGGTCCCCAAAGCTGACGATGTCGGGGCGCTCCATGGAAAAGAGCATGAGCATTTCCGCCGTCCAGACCCCGACGCCGCCCAGGGAGGACAGGGCCCGGCAGACCTCCCCGTCGGGCTGGAGGCGCAGGGCGTCCAGGTCCAGCCGGCCGTCCGCCGCCCGGGCGGCAATGTTTTTGATGTAGGACACCTTGCGAAAGCTGATGCCCAGGGCCTGCAGCTCCTCGTCCGTCAGCGCCAGAACAGTATCGGGAGTAACGGCCCCCAGCCTGTCCCGAAAGCGCCCCCAGATGGTGACGTGGGCCTTGGTGGAGATTTGCTGGCCCACGATGGAATTGACCAGGGCCGCAAACAGGTCGGGCTCCACCTCCCGCTGCACCGGACCGATCTGCTCCATGGCCGCCCTCAGGGCCGGGTCCCGCGCCCCAAGGTGGGCCACCGCCCCGGGGTCGATAAAAAAGCAGGGCATTAAAGGACCCCCTCCAGCTTCAGCAGCCGCTCCTTGGCGGCCAGGCCCCCGGCGTAACCGGTAAGGCCGCCGCCGGCGCCCACCACCCGGTGGCAGGGGATGAGGATGGAGATGGGGTTGAGCCCGTTGGCCCTGCCCACCGCGCGGCAGGCCCTGGGCTGGCCGATCTGTGCGGCAAGCTGCCCGTAGGTCCGCGTCTCCCCCCAGGGGATGGACTGCAGGGCGGACCAGACCTTCCGCTGAAAGTCGGTGCCCGCCGGAGCCAGGGGCAGATCGAACCGGGTGCGCGTACCGCCAAAATAGTCCTCCAGCTGCCGGGCGGCCTCCCGCAGCAGGGGGGTGTCGCCCCGCTCATAGGGGTCGGGGGCCACGGTGCCCCCAAAAAACAGATTGGTGATGCTGCCGTTTTCCTCGGCAATGCCCAGCTCCCCCAGGGGAGAGGGAACAAATAAAACCTGCTTCATG
>CALGIL010000023.1 GCA_937914895.1 uncultured Angelakisella sp. | reverse complement strand
CATCCTGCTCCCAAAGCAGGCGCGCTACCAACTGCGCTACACCCCGATATTTCGTGTTATGCTATTTTCGCGCCAGTTCCCAAATGCGGGCACTCTACCTACTGCGCCACACCCGGAAATATAGAAATATTATCATTGCACACCAGCCCCCACTTTGCAGGCACGGCCCCGACCGCACTGCAGCCCGTAATTAATCCGCTAAGGCTTCGGTTGTGTGCACTCAAGTTGGGCCGGCTTCGGCGGCATGGCGGCGCTGACACGGGACACCTTTCTCGTATGCGCCCGGCTGCGGCGGCACATCCAATCGCGGGGCTCCCGCTTTTGTCCGCCCGTGCGCGGCATCCCGCAGGACTGCCGGGGCCTGGCCCCACGGAAGACGCGGGATTTGGCAAAGATGATTATAGCATAACGGGGCCAAAAGTCAATGAAGCGCAGGGGGTGCCGCATTGACACGGCCGCAAAATACGGCTACAATAAAGGGGTTATATCGCCAGGCTGAACAGACGGAGGAAACAGAATGAACCACCAGGATAAAAGCATGGAAACCATTGTAAACCTTTGCAAAAACAGGGGCTTTGTCTATCCCGGCAGCGAAATTTACGGGGGACTGGCCAACAGCTGGGACTACGGCCCCCTGGGGGTCGAACTGAAAAACAACATTAAGCGGGCCTGGTGGAAGCGGTTTGTCCAGGAAAGCCCCACCAACGTAGGGCTGGACAGCGCCATCCTCATGAACCCCCAGACCTGGGTGGCCTCCGGCCACGTGGGGGGCTTTTCCGACCCGCTGATGGACTGCAGGCAGTGCCACACCCGCCACCGCGCCGACAAGCTTATCGAGGACTTTACCGGGGCGCCCGCCGACGGCTGGAGCAACGAGAAGATGATGGCCTTTATTAAGGACAACCACATCGCCTGCCCCGACTGCGGCGGCCACGACTTTACCGACATCCGCAAGTTCAATCTGATGTTCAAGACCTTCCAGGGGGTCACCGAGGACGCCAAAAACGAGCTGTACCTCCGGCCCGAGACCGCCCAGGGCATCTTTGTCAACTTCCAGAACATCCAGCGCACCACCCGGCGCAAGATCCCGTTCGGCATCGGGCAGATCGGCAAAAGCTTCCGCAACGAGATCACCCCCGGCAACTTCATCTTCCGCATCCGGGAATTTGAGCAGATGGAGCTGGAATTTTTCTGTAAGCCGGGCACCGATCTGGAGTGGTTTGTGTACTGGAAGGACTTCTGCCGCCAGTGGCTGCTGGATTTGGGGATGAAGGACGAAAACCTGCACCTGCGGGACCACGCCCCCGAGGAGCTGTCCCATTACAGCAAGGCCACCACAGACTTTGAGTACGACTTCCCCTTTGGCCGGGGCGAGCTGTGGGGCATTGCCGACCGCACCGATTTCGACCTGACCCAGCACCAGAATACCTCGGGCAAAAGCATGGAGTACTTTGACCAGGAGTCGGGGGAGCGATACATCCCCTACGTCATCGAACCCTCCCTGGGGGCGGACCGGGTGACCCTGGCCTTCCTCTGCGACGCCTATGACGAGGAGCAGCTGGACGAAAAGGACTCCCGGGTGGTGCTGCGGCTGCATCCGGCCCTGGCGCCCATCAAGGTGGCGGTGCTGCCCCTGTCCAAAAAGCTCAGCGAGCCCGCCCTTAAGCTGCGGGATGAGCTGTCCAGGGCCTTTATGACCGACTATGACGACTCGGGCAACATTGGCCGGCGCTACCGCCGCCAGGATGAGATTGGCACCCCCCTGTGCGTCACCTACGACTTTGACAGCGAGACCGACGGCGCCGTCACCGTCCGGGACCGGGACACCATGGCCCAGGTCCGGCTGCCCATGGCCCGGCTGCAGGCCTATTTACAGGAAAAACTGACTTTTTAGCACCCGCTTTCCCCGGATGTCCGGGTGTGCATTCCTGTCGCAAAACAACCATCCCCTACCGGGGGATGGTTGTTTTTTTGTGCCCTGTAAAATTGGCGCCGTACTTAAACAATCGCATCCATTGGGGCCGCCGGGGCGGCGGCTTCGGCTTCCACGGGGACCGCGCCGGCTTCTGTTCCCGGGGCCGTGTCGGAGCCCGTGTCGGCCTCCGGGGCATCCCCCGGTTTTTCGGCTTCCTCGTCCTCCGAAAGCCGGTCGTACTCCTCGGGGTCCTCCTTAATGCGGCGCAGCATTATAGCCCTGCTGTACATCTCCATGTTCCGCTCCATCAGGAATTTGTGGTCCCCCAGGGGCACCTTGTCGCCGCCCATAATCCGCCGGGCAATTTCCAGACAGACAAGCAGCTCCTTGGCGGAACTCTCCAGGGCATCCTTCTCCTGCTGGCCCCGCTTTAGCTCCGACCGCAAAAAGCCGACCAAATCCTCGGGCTGCCAGGCCTGCCGGTTTTTCTCCAGACCCTCCTGCCTGCCCGCCGCAATCTTGTCCATGGGCGGCGCTTCCGCCGCCGGGGGCTTTGGTTCCCCCGGGGCGGGCGGGGCCATAGCCCGTCCGACGGCAGAGCTGATTTTATCGACGCCCATTCTGCTCCCTCCCACAGCTTTCTTTACTAAATGTGTCGGCAGAAATGCCGTTTACACAAGGGGGCGGTCTTTTCCTGTGGTCCCCGGCGCCGTAGGGGCTTCGCATTTGACGAATTTTGTATATACAAAGTCTTGACTTCCCGCGCCCATCCTTGGTATGATAGGCGTGGCAAACCGCGGGGGCCCACCGCCTTTGCATCCAAAATTCAGCAGCGCGCAGCCGACAGTAAAGGAGACTTTGCCGTGAAGAACAAGGCAAAATACCTGCAAATCGAGGAGGACATCCGCAGCCGTATTTTGTCCAGGCGCCTGGCGCCGGGGCAGCAGATCAGCACCGAGGAGCAGCTTTGCCAGGAGTACGGGGTCAGCCGGATGACCATCAACAAGGCCATTTCGGGCCTGGTGGCGGGGGGCTATGTCTACCGCATCCCGGGCAAGGGCACCTTTGTGCGCCATCCCCACGCGGCCAAATCCATCGGCTCCGGCCGCAGCTTTACCCAGGACATGCAGGCCCTGGGCCTAAAGCCCGGCTCCCGGCTGCTGGAGTACCGGATCATCTGGGCGTCGGAGGACCCACGGGTCCGGGAGCTTATGGGGCTGTCCGACGGCGACCTGCTCCACTACTTCACCCGGCTGCGCACGGGGGACGGACTGCCCATCGCCCTCAGCTGCACCTACATCCCCTGCAGCGTCCTGCCCTCCATGGACGTCAGCCGGCTGGAAACCTCCCTGTACGACTACCTGGACGCCCTGGGCGTGGGCCGCAGCTATTCCGAAGGGGAGATGACCGCCCAAAACCCCACCCCGGAGCAGCGGCGGATTTTGGGCATCGGCGGCGAGGCGCTGCTGGTCAATTCCCACATCACCTACAGTTCCGGCGGCGCCCCGGTGGAATACACCAGCACCTACTACATCGGCAGCCGCTATTCCTACTCCTACACCTCCCATCTGGGCCGGTAGGAGAAGCCCCCCCGGCGCATGATCTCACGCAGCCGCTTTTTCGGCAGCTTAAAGCAGCCTTCTCCCCCGGGGGAGAAGGCTGCTTGTTCGTTCAAAAATGTGCCGGGCGGAGCATCCCGGCTTCCAAGCCGTGAACGGCTGCCCCTGTCAGAGGTCCGCCACCAGGCGGCAGAGGTTTTCGGTAATCTCCTCCGCGGCGCCCTTGGGCAGGGGTGACATCATGCTTTCGTAGGTGACGCCGTACTCCTCGGCGTTGGGCATATACCCGCTGTAATCGTCGGCATAGCCCCAAATCAGCGGCAATTTTGCGGGGCTGGCGGCCTTGATTTTCATCCCGAACCGCGCAAACATCTCCCCCGGGTGCTTGATGATCTCCAAATCCCCCAGCCGCAGAACAGCAGCCTGAAAGTCCACGGTGATGTGGGGGTCTTTCAGCTTCATATCCAGGGCGATGACTCCGGACATCAGAATTTTGCGCTGGTCATAGCCTTCGGCGGCCTCGGCCTCCTTCAGGGTCTTCTGCCGCAGCGCCTCCAGGGCATCCCTGTCCACGTCGTATTCGGTTTGGTAGACATACCGCCGTGCCTTGGGTGCCGCCAGGGCAAGGGGCATAAAGTCCTGGTTTTGGAACAGCTGCGCCACAATGCCGCCGCCGGTGCGCTCCAGCTCGGCCGCGTCGTGGCCCTGGCGGTAGTGGCGGTTGCTCATATCCCCCGCCGCGCCCTGCATCATGACGGGCAGGACGCCCCACTGCTTTGCCGCCGCCCCGGCAATATAGCCCAGCAGGTCGCCGCTGATCCTCAGGTTATCCGCGCCCAGCACCGTGGGGTGGCAGGCGATGTTGACCATCCCCCCCAGCACCGCACCCCGGCTGTCCGTGAATTTGACCATGACCACGTCCTTATCCTCGGGCTTTTCCATGCCGTTGCGGTTGCCGTAAAAGCCCTTTACCGCCGTCTTGCTGTAAAAGGCCGCCGCCGTCTGCAGGCCCTTTGCAAAGCATTCGTCCACCGCCGACAAAACGGCCTCCCGCAGCTGGGGGGCGTACCGCTCCCAAAAGCCGTCGTCGGTGACCGCGGGCAGGCGGGCGCTGCGCATCTCGGGCGCCGCGTGGGTGTGGATGGCCGCAATGGTGGTGTACAGCGGGTCCACCCCATGCTTTCTGCCAATCTCCTCCTTCAGGTCCGCCACCAGCTCCCCGGGGGCCATCAAAAGGTCCAGACTGCAAAGGACAAGGGCCGTGCCATCCACCTCCAGGGCCAAAACACTGCACATAAGGGGCGACAAAACCCCCTGGGATTTTTGGGTGCGCATGCCGTACCCACCCATATAACAGGCCTCGCGGGGGGTAATGTCCCGCTGGGCCGACGCTGCCTTGACCATCGTTATTCCTCCCTATCCCGCTTTAAAAATCTGCGGCCAGGGCGCCTGGGGCGCCCCGTTTGTCACGCCTTGTCGTCGGCAAAGGCCACTCCCGCCGCCAGCCTTGCCTCCTCCACCAGGGCGGTAACGGCCAGGCTGTCCTCCAGCAGCCTGTGGCAGCCCGCAAGGTCCCCCGCCTCAAACATGGCGCAAAAATCCGTCAGCTCGTAATACAGCGCATTGGGCACCGGCTGCTGGTTATAGCTTGCTTCCTTTCCGCCGGCAAAGACCTGTACCTCCACGCAGCGGGAGGTCTCCTCGGGCACGACAATCCAGCCGCCGTCGCCCTGTATCTGGCTGAGGTTGCGGCTTTTGGAATCCTTGCAGCCCACGGCCGAGCAGACAAAGCCGTCGTACTGCAGCACCAGCACCCCCGAGGTGTCGATGCCCTCCTCCATGTTGGGGAAGTAGCGGATGGCCCGGGGCCGTCCAAACAGCCCGTAGGCAAAATAGAGGTTATAGTAGTTGATGTCCATCAGCGCGCCGCCGGAAAAGGCGGGGCTGAACACATTGGGGTTCTCCCCCCGCTTAAAGGCGGCGTACCGGCTGGAATACTGGGAAAAGTTCATCTGGCACAGCTTGATGTCCCCAATCTCCCCCAGCCTGGACCGCAGCAGCCGAAAGTTGGGCAGATGGGGCACCGTAATGGCCTCAAAGAGGAACAGCCCCTTTTGCCGGGCCGTCTGCACCAGCTCCTTCAGCTGGGCGGAGGTGGTGACAAAGGGCTTTTCGCAGATGACATTGCGCCCGGCCGCCAGGGCGTCCCGGCACCAGCCGTAGTGCAGGGAGTTGGGCGACGCCACATAAATAAAATCCAGCCCGCCGTCGGACAAAAAGGCGTCCCGGTCGGTATAGCGCCTGGGGATGTCATATTTATCCCCCAGGGCCTTTGCCTTTTCGGCCGTGCGGGAATAGACCGCCTCCACCTGAATGCCCGGAATTTGGGCCGCGGCCTCCATAAAGGTATCCACAATAAATCCTGTTCCCACGGTTCCAATTTTCATTCTGATTCCCTCGCTGTCCTGTTGGCTTCCACCGTCTCCTGAAAGGTCCGGAGGACCATCCCCTTATGATAGTACACATCCAGATACTTAATGTCCAGCCTTTTGTCCGCCTCAAACTGGGCGATGACCGGCATCAGCTGGGGCAGGTGGCTGATGAGCAGATTGGGCACCATAAAAATTTGATCGGGCTTATTTTCGTCATAGGTGACATAGACCCAGCCGCCCGGGATGTCCTCGGTATCGGCCCGCATTTTTTCGTAAAAGGTCTTGTCAAAGCTTGTTTGGTCCGGCGTGGTCAGCCGGGCCTTAAATTCGTACAGCCAGTAATTGGTAAAGGTGGAGTCGCGCATGGCCATGACGCGGCTGCCGCTTTGAATCTGCGCCAGGGCAATGTGCCCCTCCTTGGCCATCCGGGTGACCACCCGCTTATCCCAGCGGCTTTCCAGCCAGCGGAAGACCAGATACAGCGCGATGCTGACCACGGCAAACACCACAAGGTACACCTTCTGGTATGGCGCAAACCATTTAAGCACCACAAAATATCCCCCCGCCAGAAGCAGGATTACAACGGTGATCACAATCAAAATCTGGTTTAACAGCTTTGCCACCTTCAGCTGCATAGGCGCCCCCCTGTCTTTGGTTTTGTTTTTTCAGGCCAAGTGGCCACTTTCACACAAAAGCGGCCACTTGTCTGCATCAAATTGTCCTTGGCGGACGTCCGGACACACCGCCCCACAGGGGGCGGCGCTGCCGCCGTCCCCCGCGGGGTGCGTATAAACCGTCACAGGCCCGCCTTATCCAGAAGGGACAGGACATCCAGTTTTTCCATACTGGGAAGAATCTGGGTTGTCAGACGGCCGCCGTTTAAACCGGCAATTTCCCGGTAAATTTCGGCGTCTTCCTTTGTGGCCGCCGTGGACTTTGTCAGCATGACATACTTGGTGCCCTGGATGGGCGCCGCGTTGCCCACGTTGACGCTTTCCACCTTGACGCCGGAGCGCAGAATGTCCAGCGCGTCCTGGGGGAACTTGGCGATGACAAACAGGCTTTCGTCGGGGTGCTCCTTTTCGTACGCCAGCATGTCGGCGATGGAAAGGACCAGCACCTTGGAGCCCCTGGCCGCCAGCGGCAGCGCCATCTTTTGGATGGGGTCGGCGGCCACCTTGTCATTGCAGACAATAATGGCCTTGGCGTCGATGTACTTTTGCCAGACGACCGCAACCTGGCCGTGGATAAGCCGGTTGTCGATTCTGAGATGTTTGATCATGGTATGATGCCCCTCTTTCTAAGCGCCTCGTTTACATCGAGGGTGCCGGCATGCGCTTCCTCCAAAACCAGCGTCGCTATTTCATCAAGATCCTCGGTCTGTTCCCTTGCCGCCAGCAGGGCCAGCAGCATGGGCAGATTCATGCCCGCAAGCATCCGCACGTTGGACGAAAGCGAATAAAGCGCGCGATTACAGGGGGTCCCCCCCATCAGGTCGGTTAAAATGATCACGCCGCCGCCGGTATCCACCGATTTTATTTTGCCCTCCAGCTTCTCCTGAAATTCATCAGGATTATCCGCCGGCCAAAGGGGAAGACACTCCACCTGGCTGAAGTTTGGATACAGCATCTCCCCCGAGGACACCATGCCTTCGGCCATGCCGCCGTGGCTGATAAGTACAACACCAATCATGCCTGTTACCCCAATCTGCCCAGCGCGCCCCATGGCCGCGGCGGGCAAACTCCTTTTGTTTTTACGCAGCCAGTGGCAAAAGCCCACAGGGCAGACGGGCCGCCAGCCGGGCAGGCTCCCACCCGGAATCTGTTGCCGTGGGACGGCCTGCGCGGCTGCTCTGCCCGTCGCTTGCCCGCCATTCCATGGCTGAACGGTACAGCGTCAGGAACTGCCTGTTACCCCAAAATGCCCAGGGCGCCCAAAACAAAGGTGATTGCCGCTACAATTCCAATGACCGCCACGGGCGACATCTTTTTGTTTTTAAGCAGCCAGTAGCAAAAGCCCACAAGGCAGATGGGCAGCAGGTAGGGCAGAATTCCGTCCAGGGTCTTTTGCAGCGATACGGTCTGCACAACGGCTTCGCCCGTTGCTTCGTCCGTCATTTCCTTGGAGTAGGCCGACAGGAACTTAAGGCCGATCATGCTGGGGACAAAGCCGCCCACCACGGTAAGGCCGAGGACCTGGGCCGCCTCGCGCAGGGTGTTAAAGTCGCTGTTGCCGCTGAGGTCCTCGATGATTTTAACCGAGCGGTTATAGCCCCAGGTAAACAGCGGCCACCGGGCCAAAAACAGAAGCAGCAGCGGGATGATGACCATGGGCAGGGCCAAAAAGCTGCCCTCGTTGGCCAGGGACGCCGCAATAATGTAGCTGAGGGGCTGCACCAGAACGCCCTGCACCGTGTCGCCGATGCCGGCCATGGGGCCCATCAGGGCGACCTTGATGCTGTCGGCCATCTCGGTCTGATAGTCCTCCTCCAGGGCTACTACCGAGCCGCAGATGACGGACGACGCGCCGGGGTGGCTGTTGTAAAACTGCATATGGCGCTCCAGGTTTTCGCACACTTCCTCGTCGGTGGTATAAAGCTCTTTGAGGACAGGGACCATGGAGTAGGCAAAGCCGGAGGCCTGCATACGCTCGTAGTTCCAGCACCACTGCAGGGTCCAGTTATGGCGCCAGGCAGCTTTTTTAATCGCCTGTTTTGACAGCTTTTTCTCTGTTCTCGCCATTGCTATACCTCCTCCTTTTTCCTTGCTTTGCCCGTAAACAGCGCGCCCGCGGCAATCCCGATAAGGGCAAGGCCCAGGGTCGGAACGCCCATAAACGCAAACAGCGCGTAGCCCAGCAGCAGGAAGGGCCAGTAGCCCTTAATATCCATATAGGACAGCAGCAGCGCAAATCCCACGGCCGGAAGCGCCTTGCCGATGACCGCAAGACCGTTTTTCACCCATGCGTAATTTTGGACAAAGGTGGCAATAACTTCATACCGGTCGATGAACATGATGCCGATGAACACCGGGATAAACCGTCCCAGGAACCAGCTGAGGGTACCCGCCAGGTGCCATCTTTCAAAGCTTTGGATGCTTCTTCTGGCAAGGGCGCGGTCGCCCCCGTGCTGGAACACCGTCGTCGCGGTGCGGCCCAGGATGTCAAACCACGACATGAGCAGGGCGATAACCGAGCCGATGACGATGCCCTGGGTGACGTCGCCGCTTTGCGAGGCAATGAGAACGCCAAACATGGCGCCCACGTTGTAGTCGGGAATGGTGGCGCCGCCGTATGTATAAAAGCCCAGCGCCATCAGCGCGCACGCCGCGCCCACCTGCAGGCCCAGGCCGACGTCACCGACAATCAGGCCCGTCACAAAGGCAAACACCAGCGGATTGTACAGTCCGCTGATCGCCAGGGAGCAGAAAAGGATCATCAGACCCGTAAAGGCAGCCAGTAAAAAGGCCAGTAATAAATTACTCATCATTTCCTCCCTTTCAACCATTTTTCAGCAAATGTTGAATTCCGCCGCAAACACATAATCCCCGCAGCCGGACGGGCCAGGCCCATGGTGATCTCAGGCAGCTTAAATCCCTCCTTTCAGCCGCTTTGGCCAGACAGATTTTTACGTCACACCCCCTTGGCACACAGGATCCTCAAACCGCTGTCAAATGTGGTACAGCCGGTCGAAGTACTTTTCCAAAAGCGCCTCGTTGTATTCGGCGCCGCCGTCAATGTTCTGGGATTTAAAGAAGGGCGGGGTCTCTCCCCGGGCCAGCAGAATTTTGGCCGCCTCCAGCACCACGGCCTGCAGGGCCACGGCGGTGGTGATGCTGGACATCCCGCAGATGGCGGTGTCCAGCCCCGGCAGGGTAATGCTGGCATCCCCATCGGGGACCTGGTTGTCAATAACCACGTCGGCAATCTCAAACAGCCGCTTGCCCGATTTGTGCTTGGAGCTCAGCTTGGAGCTGGCCGAGACGGAGGTGACGGCCACCACCTTGGCGCCCCGCTCCCGAGCCTGGCAGGCAATCTCCAGGGGCAGGGGGTTGCGCCCGGAGTTGGAGATGATAAACACCACGTCGTTTTTTTGAATATCCACCTTTTTCATAAAGATCTCGCCCACGCCGGGCACCGCCTCGTAATTGCCGTTGGCGGGCTCCCGGATGGCCTTGGTGGGGACAAAGCCGCCGGCCCTGTGGCAAAGCTCCAGCGCGCCGGACTGGGAATGCCCCGAGCCGAAGGCCTGCAGAATCCCGCCCGCCGTAAAGGTGTCGGCAATGCAGACGGCCGCGGCCATAATATTCTCCCCCTGGGTCTCCTGTTCCTTCCCAATAAGCTCCGCGGCTTTTTCAAACACTTCGTTATTCATTTTTACAGTCTCCTCCCAAAGGGGACCCTTTTGGACGGTTTTCCAAAGCGCCCCGTCATCCTTCGTACACGTTACAGTATATACTAAATTCATAAAATGTCAATAAACCATTGAAACAAACTGTATACTTTATATCAATTACGATTACATCCGGTTAAAGCAGCCCCAGGGCCTCTTCAAAGGCCCGCAGGCCCGCCTTGTCAATGACCCGGACATTGTCCCCGGGGGGCGGCGGGGCGGCGGCGCCGGGGTCCATATGGGGGTTTTGGGAGGCCGACCGGTCCCGGGCGTCCTTGTGGAAGGTGCCGTGCAGCTGGCGGCAGCCCGTCTTTTCCAGAATCTCCCGGGCGTTGTGGGGCCTGACCCCTCCCCCGGGCAGAAGCTCCAGCCTGCCCGCGGCGTATTCCCGGCACCGCCGGATGACCTCCGCGCCCTCCAGTGCGGTGGGGCGCTGCCCGCTGGTGAGCACCCGCCGGACCCCCAGGTCCGCAAGAATGTCCAGGGCCTCCTCCAGGGGCTGGGTCAGGGCGTCAAAGGCGCGGTGGAACACCGCCTCCCCCTCCCCGACGGCCTCCACCATTCGGCGGCAGCGGGGGACGTCGATGCGCCCCTCCGGCGTCAGGCATCCAAAGGCGACGCCGGCGGCCCCCATGGACACAAAATTGGCGGCGTCATACACCATGGAGTCGAACTCCCCCGGGGCGTAGCAAAACCCGCCCGGCCTGGGCCGGACCATACAGATGACGGGGATTTCCACCCCCTCCAGGGCCTTTTTCAGCGTCCCCGCCGAGGGGCTGAGGCCCCCCAGGGCCAGGGCGCAGTTGAGCTCCACCCGGTGTGCGCCGGCGCCAAAGGCGTCTATGGCGTCCTGGGCCGAGCCGCAGCAGATTTCCAGCAAAACCGGTTCCTTCATCCCGTCTCCCTCCGCACTGCATCCGCACCATGGCGGCGCGGCCTTAGATTAAATGATACTTTTGAAACACACGGAGTATGCCATCCTCCTCCACCGGCGGGGCAATATCGTCGGCGCAGGCCCGGACGGCCGCGCTGCTGTGGGCCATGGCCACGCCCACCCCCGCGGCCTTCAGCATGGTCTTGTCG
Organism: uncultured Angelakisella sp.; assembly: GCA_937914895.1. Classification (GTDB taxonomy): domain Bacteria; phylum Bacillota; class Clostridia; order Oscillospirales; family Ruminococcaceae; genus Angelakisella. Next base: position 655 of record CALGIL010000023.1, on the reverse strand, counting down.
TTTTCCCCATCCCCCAGGGCCATGGCCCGGGCGGGGCTCTCCCCCAGGGCCCCCAGCACCGCCAGCATGCCGGCGGCCTTGCCGCCGTCCCGGGGGATGACGTCGCAGCCCAGTTCATTCAGGCGCACCAAAACGCTGTTTTTCAGCCGGGGCGCCACCTGCGCCTCCTCCGCCTCGGTCAGGTACGCCATCATCATCAGCACCCGCTTTGGGTCGGTGCGTGCAAAGCCCAGCACCTCCGGGGGGGTAATGCCCATCCTTTCGTGATAGGCGCGCACCTGCTCATGAAAAGTGTCCAGGTATATCCGGCCCCGTTCCACCACGGCGCAGGAAAAGCCCATTTCCCGGGAAAGATCCATGAGCCGCCGGCAGTCCTCCGCATCCATGGGCACCTCCCGCAGAACGGTGCCGTCGGCAAGGTAGCACAGCTGGCCGTTTAAGGCCAGGTACCCGTCCAGGCCGACGCCCTCCAGCACCTTTCCCTCCGCCGGAATTTTAGTATGCCGCCCCGTGGCCGCAAAGACCTTTACCCCCGCCCTTCTGGCAAGGCGGATGGCCTGTGCCGCGCTGGGCACCAGCCGCCCCGTCCGGGGGCTGGTCAGGGTGCCGTCCACATCGATAAAAACCGTTCGGATCACCAGATCGGAAGAGCGTC
>CALGIL010000022.1 GCA_937914895.1 uncultured Angelakisella sp. | reverse complement strand
GCCCGCCAGGGTGCAAAAAAGCCCCCGGCAGGAATCCCCGCCGGAGGGTTAGAAGGGCTTGGAGCCATGCCTCATAGAAGTAGAAAAGCACTACCTTGGCAGAAAGCGGACCCCATCCGGCAGGACACAAAAGCCCCCGGAGGGTGGCGGCATCCCTATGCGGGAAGAATCACATACCGGAAGATGGACAGAAAGTGCAGTACGCTGCCCGCCAGCACAAAGAGGTGCCAGATGCCGTGGAAGTACCGCCTGCGCTTCAGGGCATAAAACACAATCCCCCCGGTGTAGGCCACGCCCCCCCAGATGAGCAGCCACAGCCCCTGCGCGGGAATGGCGGCCATCAGGGGCCGCACCGTCACCATAATGGACCAGCCCATGGCCACGTAGCAGATCATGGAAAAAAGCCGAAAGCGCTGGATGCTGATGATGTTGAGGGTAATGCCCAGGGCAGCGGCGGCCCAGATCCAGATAAAGAGGCCCCAGCCCACCGGTCCCCGCAGGGTCACCAGAGTATAGGGGGTGTAGGTGCCGGCGATGAGCAGAAAGATACTGCAGTGGTCAAAGACCCGCAGCACCTCCTTGACCCGGACGCTGCGGATGGCGTGATACAGGGTGGACATCAGGTACAAAAGGATGAGGGACAGGCCGTAGACAATGGAGGCCCCCAGCTTTACCCAGTCCTGCTGCAGGGCGGAGGCTGTCACCATCAGGGTGGTGGCCGCCACCGAAAAAATAGTCCCCAGCCCGTGGGTAATGGCGTTCACCAGCTCCTCGCCCAGGGTGTACCGCGCGCCGGTACCGCTTTTGGAATCTGCCGCGTAATCCATAGATTCAGTTCCTCCTTTGGCGGTGTCCCGGAGCCCCGCCCCCGCCGCCGGAACAGGCGTCAGGCCAGGCTCTCGAAGAACGCTTCCGCCTTCTCCAGCATTTCCCGGGGGTCCTCCACCCCCGCGGACAGGGCTTCCATGGGGCAGGGCCCGGTATTGTTCCGGTTGCGGATGCCCTCTGTCAGGGTGCCATACCCCGCGGTCATGCCCCACTTTTCCAGCTCCTCCCGGGCGTCCATGCTCATCACCTCGCCGTACACCGAGGCAATGCCTCCCAGCCGGACCAGCAGCACCGCGGCCCGGCCCACGACCTTATCGGCCAGCGCCCCGCCCCGGTAGGCCTCGCCGTGCTCCCGATAAAAATCCACCAGGGGCTTTACGCCCCGGGCCTTGGATGTAAACACCACCTGACCGCGGCAGGCCACGGCGCAGGTAAAGTTCCCCTCCCGCAGGGCGGTGATGGCAAGCTGTTGTGTATCCAATTTGTGTGCTCCCTTCTGCGATAACCTTAGTGGGGTTATTATACCACAAATGGGAGGCGGCGCAGCCGCCTGGGCAGCATTGCTGCCCACTTCTGCCGTAGGCGGAAGCATTTAATGATACAATGTTCCCGGGACCCGCTCGGAATCTCCGATTCCGCAAGCGGGTGGGGTTATTATAGCACAAAATGGC
>CALGIL010000021.1 GCA_937914895.1 uncultured Angelakisella sp. | reverse complement strand
CGGTCCCCCCGAAGGGACGCCGCGGCAGCCACAAAAGGGGGCTCCGGCGGGGCGTGAAGGCGCCCGCCCGCCGCCATGGCCGCCCCGGACGCCCGGAGCGATGCCATCCGCCCGCACATCAGGCCCAGCGCCGCCGTGCAGGCCACCGCCAGCAGGACCTTCCCTCTGATTCTGACGACCATTCCCAGCCCCCCGTTCCCCAGCTTTCCGCCCGGCTTTTCGCCTTTGGCCCCCCGCCCCCACATAAGGGCCGGGGGGCCCGCATACAATGCTTTAGCCAGATTTGCGAAAGGCGGCGGATGCAATGAACATCCATGTGGTACAAAGCGGCGAAACCGTCACCGGCATTGCGCGGCTGTACGGTGTGTCCCCCCAGAAGATCATCACCGACAACGGGCTGGAAAATCAGGACACCCTGGCCGTGGGCCAGGCGCTGCTCATCCAGTACCCCCAGATCATCCATACCGTGCAGCCGGGCGAAACCCTTGCCGGCATTGCCGGGCAGTACGGCATTACGGTGCTGGCACTGCTGCAAAACAACCCCCACCTGGCCACCCAGCCCGTCCTGCGCCCCGGGGAGCAGGTCACCATCCTCTACCGGGACCGGCGCACCCGGGAGGTTTCCATCAACGGGTACGCCTACCCCCACATCAACCAGGAGGTGCTGCTGCGTTCTCTGCCATTTTTAACCCAGCTGACCATTTTTGGATACGGCTTTACCGCGGACGGCCAGCTTATCGAGATCAACGACCAGCCCCTGATCAACCTGGCGTATCAGTTCCGCGTGGCGCCCATTATGCTCCTGTCCTCCATCACCGAAAGCGGCGGCTTCAGCGGCGAACGCGCAAGCCTCCTCTTCCGGGACACCGCCTTTCAAAACGCCCTCATCGACAAAATCATCCAAAAAATGTGGGAAAAGGGGTATCTTGGCCTGGACGTGGACTTTGAATACATCAACCCCGAGGACGCGGACGCCTTTCTGGACTTTCTGCGCAACATTACCGCGCGCCTGGACGCGGAGGGCTTCAGCGTCAACGTGGACCTGGCGCCCAAGGTCTCCGGCGACCAGCCCGGCCTGCTGTACGCGGCGCACAACTACCCCGAGGCCGGGGCCATTGCCCACACGGTGCTGCTGATGACCTACGAGTGGGGCTTTACCTACGGCCCGCCCATGGCCGTGGCCCCCATCAACCAGGTGCGGCGGGTGGTCTCCTACGCCACAACGGTCATCCCCTCTCAAAAGATATTCATGGGCATCCCCAATTATGGCTATGTATGGCAGCTGCCCTACCAGCGGGGCGTCACCGTGGCGGCCACCATGGGCAACCAGTATGCCGTGCAGCTTGCCGCGCGGTACCGGGCCGAGATCCAGTACGACGCAACGGCCCAGTCCCCCTTCTTTTATTACCGCAGCCAGGCGGGGGACCCCAATGTGGTATGGTTTGAGGATGTGCGCAGCATTCAGGCCAAGTGGAACCTCATCGACCAGTATAATCTCCTTGGCGCCGGGTACTGGACCGTCATGCGCCCCTTTGCCCAAAACTGGGCTTATGTTAACGGGATGTACGCCATCCGCAAAATCGTGGATTAGCGCCGCCGCTGGAACCGGCGCAGACAGGGCGGGGAGTAAAAACTCCCCGCCCTGTCTGTCAAAAGAACGATTGCATGAGGTAAAGCACCGGGGGAATAGTGTGAAAGGGGGGCGGTGAGCCCCCACTTTCGCGTCGAGGCGCACATCGTGCG
>CALGIL010000020.1 GCA_937914895.1 uncultured Angelakisella sp. | reverse complement strand
GGTGGTCTTTCTGAACTTCTGGGCCACCTGGTGCGGCCCCTGCCAGCGGGAGATGCCCGACATCCAGGCCATTTATGAGGAGTACGGCTATAACGGGGACGAAGTGGTCATTTTGGGCGTGGCAGGCCCCCGCAGCGAGGAAGTCCCTGCCACCCGGGAGGGCACCCAGGCCGAGGTGATTCAGTTCCTGGCGGAAAACGGGTATACCTATCCCACCGCCATGGATATGACCGGGGAGGTCTTTGCCGCGTACGGCGTCCAGTCCCTGCCCACCACCTTTATGATTGATAAAGAGGGCAATGTCTTCGGCTATGTGCCGGGCATGGTGGAAAAGGCCATTATGGCGGACATCATCCGCCAGACCCTGGAATCCACCGCCGGCACCACCCCGTAAGCGGGGCTTTTGGCACACAGAAAAGGCCGGGCATCCCATGGGATGCCCGGCCTTCCGGCTGTCAAAAAGCGATTGCGTGAGGGAAAACACCGGGGGAATTGTGTGAAAGGAGGGCGGTAAGCCCCCGCTTTCGCATCTTGGCGTACGTATTGCGCCGGATCGTCCGCCCACAGGCAACAAAACGGGCATACTGCCTGCTTCTCGCCTGCGGGGGTCAGCCCTGCCTTGTCAACACCACCTTGGAGGCGGTGACCTGGGCCGGATAGCTTTCCCGGATGCCCCCGCTGTACGTGACGGACACCAGGTCGCCGGGGGCAAAATCCCCGGCGGTGATGTCGGCGCCGGCGGCGTCGGTCAGCTTGACGCCCGAAAGGCCTACCGAGATTTTGTCCGCGGACCTGCCCTCGGCCGCATCCTCGGCCGGCTGCACCACAAGGCCGCCTTCATTTACCTCCAGCACGGTGGCCTCAAAGGTGACGGACTTCATCCGGTCGGTGCAGGCGGACAGGCCCGCCACCGCCAGCACAATCAAAACCATGGCAATCACATTTTTCAAAGCCGCTCTTCCTTTCCCAAGTCAGGGTTGCTGCCATTACAACCATACAGTGCCCCAAAAGCGGCGTTTTATTGCACGGCCGGGTCCGGCGGCTCGGTAATGGTGCCGCCGCCCAGCAGAACATCCCCCCGGTAAAACACCGCCCCCTGGCCGGGGGTGGGGGCCCGCTGGGGCCGGTCAAACAGAAGGACGGCCCCCCGGCCGTCGGGGGAAAGGGCGGCGGGGGCCGCCCCCTGGGAATACCGCACCCGGGCCTCCACCCGCACCGGCCCGGCAAGCTCCGGCAGGGCCACCAGATTTAAGTCCCCCACCCACACCCGGCGGGTGAAGAGCTTTTCCTCCTGGGCCACCAGCGTGACGGTGTTGTCCCGGGCGCTGATGCGGCTGACGAACATGGGCTGCCCCAGGGCGATGCCCAGGCCCTTGCGCTGCCCACGGGTGTAGTACATGGCCCCCTGATGAGTGCCGACCTCCTTCCCCTCCAGGGTCATGATTTCCCCTTCCCGGGCGGGCAGGTATTGGCTTAAAAACTCCCGGAAC
>CALGIL010000019.1 GCA_937914895.1 uncultured Angelakisella sp. | reverse complement strand
CCGCCGCGTTTCGGCGGTTTTTTTGCAGGGCGGGCCGGCGGCGGGCGTTTTGCCTGATAAGGAGCGACGGTATTTGTGTATCAATACAAAAATAATGAACATCGACAAAAATTAGTTGACATTTCCATGATTTTCTTCTAGCATATTAACAGAGTCAATTGATTAACAGCGTGTAGTTACTCCCAAGGGAAAGAGGAAGCAGCCGGATATGAGAAGCGCAATGGGCAAAAACAACAGCGACCTGACCGAGATGAACCGTTCCGCCGTGGTCAGAATTCTGCAGCAGCAGGAGGTGTGCTCCCGGGCGGACATCGCCAGGCAGACGGGCCTGACCCAGGCGGCCATTACCAAGATTGTGGCCTCCATGATAGACCTGGGGCTGGTGGCCGAGGTGGGCATCATCACGGGCAGCGATAACCGCCGCTCCATTGGGCTCCGGCTCAACGCCGGCCGGCACCAGATTATCGGGGTCAAGTTTGCACGGCAGATGTTTGCGGTGGGCGTGTTTGATATTTCGGGCAAAATTTACACCCAGGCCGAGACTAAGTATTCCCTGGAGGAAAACCCCCGGACGGTTTTGGACGCCATGAAAAAGCAGATCCGCCAAATGCTGGAGGCCTATGGGGACGTGGTGTCCATCGGCCTTGCCGTCCCGGGGCCCTACCTGCGGGAGGAAGGGCGCATTGCGGTGGTCACCCAGATGTCCGCCTGGCACACCATCAATTTTATCGAAGAGTTTAAAGAGGAATTCGATAAGCCCGTTTTTATCGAGCACGACGCCAACGCCGGCGCCCTGGCCGAATGGCTGTTTGGCGGGCATCCCCAGCCCCTGCACACCCTGGCCTACTTTTTGGTGGGGGACGGCGTGGGCACCGGGGTTATCGAGCGCGGCCGCCTGCTGCTGGGCGTGCAGGGCACCGCCTGCGAAATCGGGCACACCAGCGTGGACGTCCACGGCCCCCGGTGCGAATGCGGCAACTACGGCTGTTTGGAGCTGTACTGTTCGGCCCCGGCCATTGTGCAAAAGGCCCGCCAGCGGGCGCCGGAGTGCCTGCCCAAAGGCGGCCCGGCGGGCAGCGGCGACGCCTGCGCCGCCGTCTTTGCGGCGGCCCGGGCCGGCGACCCAAAGGCGCTGGAGGTGGTGCGGGAGGCCGCGGAGTACATCGGCTACGGCTGCGTCACCCTCATCGGCGCCTACAATCCGGACATCATCATCATCGGCGACGTGGTGGCCCAGGGGGGGGACCTTTTGATGCCCGCCATCCGGCGGGTGGTCAGGGAGCGGGTGGCCCCGGAGCTCCACGACAGGGTGCGCATCGAGATTTCCCGCCTGCGGGTGGACCCCACCCTGTACGGCGCGGCCGCCACGGCCACCAACAAGGTGCTGCAGCTGCCCAGCATGTTTTCGGCGGCGGCCAAGGGGCTGGGGGCCAGATAACGGTGGGTTTTGCGTGGGATCGCATACAATATCCGTCCGCGGCCAAAGCGGGCGCGTGGGGAGTGTGATCATGGAACATCCTTTGATTCTGCAAATGCAGGGCATTACCAAGGTTTTTCCGGGGGTGCGCGCCCTGGACGATGTGACGCTGGAGGTGCGCCGGGGGGTCATCCACGCCATCTGCGGCGAAAACGGCGCGGGCAAATCCACCCTGATGAAGGTTTTGTCGGGGGTATACCCCCACGGCACCTACGAGGGGCGGATTGTCTACATGGGCCGGGAAGTGGCCTTTCGGAACATCAAGGAATCCGAAAACGCCGGCATTGCCATCATCCACCAGGAGCTGACCACCATTCCGGAGCTGTCCATTACCGAAAACATCTTTATGGGCAGCGAGATTGTCCGCCATGGCCTTATTGACTGGGACGCAGCCCGGCACCGCACGGTGGAGCTGCTGGCCCGGGTGGGCCTGACCGTGGACCCCGCCACCCCCATTAAAAACCTGGGCGTGGGCCAGCAGCAGCTGGTGGAAATTGCCAAGGCCCTTTCCAAGGACGTCAAGCTGCTCATTCTTGACGAGCCCACCTCCGCCCTCAACGAGGCGGACGCCGCCAACCTGTTCGACCTGATGCGGGGCCTTAAAAGCCGGGACATCACCTGCATCATGATCTCCCACAAGCTGGACGAAATCGCCATGATCTCCGACGCCGTCACGGTTTTGCGCGACGGCCGCACGGTGGAGACCTACGCCGTCCAGGCGGGGCAGGTGGACGAGGACCGCATCATCCGCGCCATGGTGGGGCGCCCCATCGAAAACCGCTATCCCACCCACCGGTCCTCCCCCGGCCAGGTGCTGTTTGAGGTGTCCGACTGGTGTGTGGAGGACCCCAACATTCCGGGCCGGCTGGTGTGTAAAAATTCCAGCTTTTTTGTCCGCGCCGGCGAGATCGTCGGCTTTGCGGGCCTGATGGGCGCGGGCAGGACCGAGTTGATGCGCTCCGTTTTTGGGCACAACTACGGCGTCTTTTTGGGGGGCACCATGAAGATACGGGGGCAGGAGGTCCGGGTCCCCTCGGTCTCCGCCGCCATCCGCCAGGGCATCGCCTATGTGCCCGAGGACCGCAAGACCCTGGGTCTCAACCTGCTGGACAGGGTCCGCGCCACCACCGTGTCGGCCAACCTGCGGGCCATTCTGCGCCGCGGGCTGCTGGACCTGGACCGGGAATACCAGGTCGCCGAGGAGTACCGCAAATCCCTGGGTGTCCGGACGGACAGCGTAAACCGGGGCGTTGCCACCCTGTCCGGCGGCAACCAGCAAAAGGTGGTTTTGGGCAAGTGGATGTTTACCCAGCCGGAGGTGCTCATCCTTGACGAGCCCACCCGGGGCATTGACGTGGGGGCCAAGTATGAAATTTACCGCCTGATTTATAAGCTGGCGGATCAGGGCAAGGCGGTCATCCTCATCTCCTCCGAGCTCCCCGAGCTTTTGGGGGTGTCGGACCGGATTTACACCCTGTTTGAGGGGCGCATTACCGGCGTGCTGGACCGCGGCCAGGCGGACCAGGAAAAGCTGATGCGCATGATGACCAATACCTCCAGGGCGGAGCAGATGGCGGGAAAGGACGGGAAGGCGGTATGAAGAACCTGAAAAAAATCTTCGGCGGCGGGCTGCGGCAGTACAGCATGGTCATTGCCCTGGTGGTTTTGACCCTCGTTTTCAACATTGCCTCGGGGGGCAAAATGATTACCTCCGCCAACTTTCAAAACTTAATTTCGGGCAACGCCTATGTGCTGGTGCTGGCCATCGGCATGCTCATGGTCATCGTCATCGGGCAGATCGACCTGTCGGTGGGCTCGGTGGCCGGATTTTCGGGCATGGTTATGGCCCTGGCGGCCCGGAATCTGGGGCTGCCCTGGTGGCTGGCGGTGCTGCTCAGCCTTGCCATCGGCGCCGTGGTGGGGGCGTGGCAGGGGTTTTGGCTGTCAAAGCTGGGCATTCCCGGCTTTATTACCACCCTGGGCGGCATGATGATTCTGCGCGGCGGCGTCATCTGGATCTCCAGGTCCATCTCGGTGCCGGCACCGCCCCAGCTTAAAATGTTCGGCGCGGGGTACCTGCCCGACTGGGGCCCCGCCTGGACGGGGATGAACAACTCCACGCTGCTGCTGGGCGTCATCGGCATTGCCGCCTTTGCCGTCTCTCAGCTGCGCAGGCGCAAGCGCACGGCCCAGCTGACCGGACACACCGAGGAGCTTTGGCCGGTGGTGGTCCGCATCGTCCTGGTGGGCTCCGTCATCGGCGGCCTCACCTGGATCTTCGGCACCGGGCGCCCGGGCACCTCCTTCCCCGTGCCGGGCCTTATCCTGGTCATTCTGGTCATCATTTACCACACCATTACCCAGCGCACCACCTTTGGCCGCCACATTTACGCCGTGGGGGGCAATAAAAGCGCGGCCGCCCTGTCCGGCGTCAACGTCCAGCGGACCTACTTCCTCACCATGCTCAACATGTCGGTGCTGGCGGCCCTGGCGGGCATTATGTTTGTGGGCCGCGCCACCGCGGCGGGCCCGTCGGACGGCACCGGGTGGGAGATGGACGCCATCGCCTCGGTCTTCATCGGCGGCGCGGCGGTCTCCGGCGGCGTGGGCACCGTCCTCAACACCATGATCGGCGGTTTGGTCATGGCCGTCCTCAACTCCGGGCTGATGCTCATGGGCGTCGGCGCCGACCGCACCCAGGTCATCAAGGGCTTTGTGCTGCTGGTGGCGGTGGCCTTTGACGTCTTTAACAAGCAGCAGGGGCGCCCGTCCATTCTGGGCAGGCTGTTCCCGCCAAGGGAAAGCGGCCATCGGGAGGAAGCGCCCGAGGAAGCCGCCCCCCGCGAACAAACTTTGGGAAGGTGACCCTGCCGGCGGAAGGACCCAGGCAGCCGGCCGGCCGGGCCTTGCATCATAAGTCTTCCGACTTAAAACAGGAGGTTAAGATGAACATGAAGAAACGCTTGTCTCTGCTCCTTGCGGCAATGCTCCTTGTGTCAGTGGTACTGACAGGCTGCGGCGGACAGCCCCAGTCCGCGCCCCCCGCCCCGGAGACCCCGCCCGCCGATTCCTCCGGCACGGCACAGCCCGCCGACGACGGCGGATTTGCCGCCGACGCCACCATCGGCGTGGCCCTGCCCTGGCTGGGCACCCAAAACTGGGCGGAAGCGGACGAAATGTTTAAAACCCAGCTGGCTGCGGCGGGCTTTAAGCCCATTGTCCAGCACGCCGACAACAAGGTCCCCCAGCAGCAGCAGCAAATTGAATCCATGATCCAAAACGGCGCCAAGGTCATCGTCGTGGGCCCCGTGGACGGCTCCCAGCTGGGGGCGGTGCTGGAGGAAGCGGCGGCGGCCGGCATCAAGATTATCGGCTATGACCGCCTGCTGGAAAACACCACCGCCGTGGACGGCGTGGTGCAGTTTGGCAGCGTCAAGACCGGCGAGCTCCAGGGCCAGGCCCTGCTGGACGGCCTGAAAGCCCAAAAGGGCGAGGGCCCCTACAACATCGAGCTGTTTGGCGGCGGCCCCGCCGACCCCAACGCCCCCAACTTCTTTAAGGGCGCCATGCAGGTGCTGCAGCCCAAAATTGACGACGGCACCCTGCTTGTGGTGTCGGGCCAGACCGACTTTACCCAGTGCGCCACCATGGACTGGGATAACTCCAAGGCCCAGGCCCGCATGGACGCCCTGCTGTCCGGCTTTTACGCCGACAAGGAAATCCACGGCGTGCTGTCCCCCAACGACGGCATTGCCCGGGCCATCATCACCGCGTCGGAGCAGGCCGGCCAGAAGATTCCCGTGGTGTCGGGTCTGGACGCCGAAAATGAGTCGGTGGAGTGGGTCTGGTCGGGCAGGCAGTATTCCACCGTCGCCAAGCCCACCGACGTCCTGGTAGGCAAGACCATCGAGATTATTAAATCCCTTCAGGCCGGCAAGGGGATGCCCGCCCCGGACACCACCGTCAACAACGGCAAAATCGACGTGGGCGTCTACGAGCTTCCTCCCCTGGTGGTCACCAAGGAAAACGCCAAAGAGGCCTTTGCCAACGACCCCGGCCGCATGGCGCTTCTGAAATAGGAAATTCCGGGCCTTTGCGCGGGGACGGCGGGGGAGGCATCCCCTGCCGTCCGCCCATATCAGGCGCGAGACGGCCCGCCGCGGCCCGGGGCGCACCACCAATTTTGGGAGAGATGGGAAGTGATGGAATGTTCGACATCGTCGCGCTGGGCGAGCTGCTTATCGATTTTACCTCCTGGGGCAGAAGCGAAAACGGCATGCGCCTGTTTGAGCAAAACCCCGGCGGCGCCCCCGCCAACCTGCTCTGCGCCGCCTCTAACCTGGGGCTGCGCACCGCCCTTGTGGGCAAGGTGGGCAGGGATATGCACGGGGATTACCTGCGCCGGGTGCTGGAAGAAAAGGGCGTCGATACCGCGGGACTTATCAGCGCGGAGGACGTCTTTACCACCCTTGCCTTTGTGGAGCTGTCCGAGACGGGCGAGCGGACATTCTCCTTTGCGCGCAAGCCCGGCGCGGACACCTGCCTTACCACGGGGGAGGTAAAGCGGGAGCTTTTGGAGGGGTGCCGGGTCTTTCACTTCGGCTCCCTCTCCCTGACTGACGAGCCCGCCCGCACCGCCACCATCCAGGCGGTGCAGACCGCCAAGCAGGCGGGGGCCGTCATCTCCTACGACCCCAACTACCGCGCGCCCCTTTGGAAAAGCGAAGGGGAGGCCGCCGGGCGGATGCAGAGCGTCCTGCCCCTGGCGGACATTGTCAAAATCAGCGGCGAGGAGGCGGAGCTTGTCACAGGGGAGCGTACCCCCCGGGCCGCCGCCAAAGTCCTGCTGCAAAGGGGGGCCGCCTGCGCGGTGGTCACCCTTGGCCCCGACGGCG
>CALGIL010000018.1 GCA_937914895.1 uncultured Angelakisella sp. | reverse complement strand
GGTGTGCGCCTCGACGCGAAAGGGGGGCTCGCCGCCCCCCTTTCACACTTTTCCCCCGGTGCATGCTCTCACGCAGCCGCTTTTTCGACGGCTATGTCCTTGCCCCGGCTGGGACGGGCCTTTGACGGATTGTATAAAAATTGTATCAATTCCGCTTAAATATTTGACAGATGCGTTGGGGATTGTTATAATAGGGGCGAACATTCACCGCAACGGGCTCCGGACACCGATGTGTGGCCGGGTCCTGTGCTTTTATAGGGGAGGAAGCAGGCGATGGACTGGGAACAGATGACGCAGACCCTGGCGGAGATCAACACCGTTTCCGTCACGGTGCGGCTGGTGCTGTCCGTGGTGCTGGGCGGCTGCATCGGCATCGAGCGGGGCCGAAAGGGCCGCCCCGCCGGCTTTCGGACCCATATGCTGGTCTGCCTGGGCTCGGCACTGGCCATGATGACCAACCAATATGTCTTTCAGATGTTCCACACCTCGGACCTGGTCCGCCTGGGCGCCCAGGTTATTTCGGGCATCGGCTTTTTGGGCGCCGGCACCATCATCGTCACCGGCCGCCACCAGGTGCGCGGCCTGACCACCGCGGCGGGCCTGTGGGCCACGGCCTGCATGGGCCTTGCCATTGGCATCGGGTTTTACTCCGCCGCCATCCTCAGCGCCGTGGCCATCCTCTTTGTCTCCTCCATCCTCCACCAGCTGGACGAATACGTCCTTTCCAAATCCAAGGTGATGGAGGTATATGTGGAGTTCAGCCAGATCGGCCATGTCAGCGGTTTTATCGAGGCCATGCGGGAGGAGAACATCCGGGTGGCCGAAATTGAGATGACCAAGGTGAGCGCCGCCAGCGACTCCGCCGTGGCGGCCGTCATGACCCTGCGCAGCGACCGGAAGCGGGACCACGCCGATATGCTGGCCATGGTGGGGCGGGTGGAAGGCGTCAATTTTGCCGAACGGATTTGACCGCGCCGTCACGCTTTTATCAGAAGGAGAGAAAACAGGGCCCCCGGGCCCTGTTTTTTTGCAGCCTTTGGCAGGATGCTGTTGCGCGGGCCCCGGCAAATTGATATAATGATACAATGCTTAGGGCCGTACCGCCAAGGCCGTGCTTTCGGTTCCGGCCGGGCGCTTTGCGGTGCCGGCTTGGGAGAGGGAGGCCGCCATGGACAGGACGGACTGGACCCGCGCGGCCCTGCCGGGGGAGGGCTTCCTTTGGATCAGCCCCCGCCACACCTTTGGCACCGACAGCCTTTTGCTGGCGGACTTTGCCCGGCCCCACACGGGGGACCGGGTCTGCGACCTGGGGGCCGGTTGCGGCATTGTCGGCGCCCTGCTGCTGGGGGGCCCCCATCCCCCTGCCCGGGTGGCGGCGGTGGAGCTGCAGCCCGAGGCGGTGGCCCAAATGGAGCGCTCCGCGGCCGAAACGCCGTGGCTGCGGGGGCGGCTTGCGCCCCTGCTGGCCGACCTGCGCACCCTGGACGGGGTGCCCCAACTGGGGGCCTACGACCTGGTGGTCTGCAATCCCCCCTACTTTGCCCCCGGCACCGGACGGGCCGCGCCCCATCCCGCCCGGCGGCTGGCCCGGCACGAGGGCGGGGGCTGCACCCTGGAGGAGGTCTGCCGGGCGGCGGGCCGGCTGCTGCGGTATGGCGGCGCCTTCTGCCTCTGCCACCGGCCGGAGCGCCTGACGGACCTGCTGGAGGCCCTGCGCCGCCCCGGCCTGGAGCCCAAGCGCCTGCGGCTGGTGCAGCAGCGGGCGGACAAGGCCCCCTGGCTGGTGCTGGCCCAGGGTAAAAAGGGCGGCGCGCCGGGCCTTCGGGTGGAGGCGCCCCTGATCCTGGATGACGAGAAACAACATCGGCCAAAGGAGGAACCGCCATGCCGGGACTGATTGTTGTGGGCACCCCCATTGGCAACCTGGGGGATCTTTCCCCCCGGGCCGCGGCGGCCCTGGAGGAGGCGGACTTTATTGCCGCCGAGGACACCCGGGTCAGTGTCAAGCTTTTAAACCACTTTGGCATCAAAACGCCCATGGTCAGCTATCACGAGCACAACCGGGCCCAGCGCGGCCCTGCCCTGCTGGCCCGGATGGAGGCGGGGGAGACCTGTGCCCTTATCACCGACGCCGGAATGCCCTGCATCTCCGACCCCGGGCAGGACCTGGTGCGCCTCTGCCACGACCACGGTATCCCCGTGCGGGTGGTGCCCGGCCCCACCGCCGCCCTGTCGGCCCTGGCGGCCTCGGGCCTTTCCACCGATCGCTTTGCCTTCGAGGGCTTTTTGGCCGTCAAAAAAGGCCGCAGACGGGAGCACCTGGCCCAGGTGCGGGACGACCCCCGCACCCTGATTTTTTACGAGGCGCCCCACAAGCTGCGGGCCACCCTGGAGGACATGGCGGAGGCCTTTGGCACGGACCGTCCGATGGCCCTGTGCCGGGAGCTGACCAAGCTCCACGAGGAGGTCTGGCGCACCACCCTGGGCGAGGCCCTGGACCGCTATACCCGGGAGGAGCCCCGGGGGGAATTTGTGCTGGTGGTGGCCGGCGCCCCCCAGGGGGAGGCGGAGGCCCCCGTCACCCTGGAGGAGGCGGCCCGGCTGGTGGTCCAGCTGGCCGGGTGCGGCGTGTCCCTCAGCCAGGCGGCAAAAACCGTGGCCGCCGACACCGGGTACCAAAAGGGGACGCTGTACCGGCTGGCCCTGGAAGAATCCGGCGGAGAATAGCTTATGCTGCCCGCGGGCGGCGGGCTTGCACCAAAAAGGGAGGAAACAGGATGCGTACAGAAATTCCCCGGGACTATGTCTCCAAGCTGGACGTTCTGGAGACCGAACGGGCCATCAAGCTGGCCAAGGATACCTTTGAAAGCGAGCTGGCCGACGCCCTTGGGCTGACCCGTGTGTCGGCGCCCCTTTTTGTCCGGCCGGAGACGGGGCTTAACGACGACCTGAACGGGGTGGAACGCCCGGTGGAGTTTGACGTGCCGGATGCCGGCGCGGTGGTGCAGATCGTCCAGTCCCTGGCCAAGTGGAAGCGCCAGGCCCTGTCGGAGTATGGGTTTAACCCCGGCTTTGGGCTGTATACCGACATGAATGCTATACGCAGGGATGAAGAACTGGATAATATACATTCCGTATACGTGGACCAGTGGGATTGGGAGAAGATCATTCTGCCGGAGGAGCGCACCTTTGAGACGCTGCGCCAGACGGTGGAGGCCATCTGGAAGGTGTTCCACTACACCCAGGAAAAGCTTTGCCGCGCCTTTCCCCAGCTTTCCCGGTACCTGCCGGAGCACATCGCCTTTGTCA
>CALGIL010000017.1 GCA_937914895.1 uncultured Angelakisella sp. | reverse complement strand
CCACGGTCAGCAGGTTTTGGGCCAGATCGTCCGCCGTATAGCCCAGCGCCGTCATAAAAAGCAGCTCCAGGGCGGCCGCAAGGACGCACAAACAGAACAGCGCCCTTCGGGTCTGCCTATTTTTGTCCCGCTGCCGCTGTTCCTCCTCCGACAGCCGGAGGGTCCTGCTCATCAGGGATTCCACCTCCGTCACGGTCATCCCCGCGTCCTGTTCCATTCGCCTTGCGCACAGCAGCTCCGTCGTGGTCACCCCAAGAATCCGGGACAGCGGCATCAGCAGCTGAATGTCCGGCATGCCCAGCCCACGCTCCCACTTGCTGACGGCCTTGTCCGAAATGGAAAGCTTTTCCGCCAGCTGCTTTTGGGTCAGGCCCTTTTCTTTTCTCAGCTGCTGTACAAATTGTCCAAAGGCATCATAACTGATTTTCTCCACTGCCTGGCACCTCCTGCTTTCAGGATAGCGCAGCGGCGGCGCTTTTGCAACCGACTAGATCGGAAGAGCACACGTTTTTCCTGCCGGTCCCAACAAAAACTCCCCCTGCGGTTTAGCCGCAAAGGGGAGTTTTTGGGATGTCTGCCGGGATAGCGCAGGCTTACAGGAAGGCCAGCAGCACAAAGTTGAGGATGAAAAGGCCGGTGCTGACCCAGAGGATGGGATGGATGTCCCCGGCCTCTTTTTTCAGGATTTTGACGATGCAGTAGAAGATGAAGCCGGCGGCGATGCCGTAGGAGATGCTGTAACAGAGAGCCATCAGGATGCCGGCGAAAAACGCGGGGACGGCCTCCTCCAGCTCGCGCCACTTGATGTCGGCAAAGGAGGACAGCATCATGACGCCCACCATAATCAGGGCGGGGGCCGTGGCCTGGCTGGGCACGATGCCAATGATGGGGGCCAGCACAATGCTCAGCAGGAACATCACGGCGGTCACCAGGGAGGTAAGGCCGGTGCGGCCGCCCGCCCCAATGCCCGCGGCGCTTTCCACATAGGTGGTGGTGTTGGAGGTGCCGAAGATGGCGCCCACCGAGGTGGCAATGGAATCGGCGAACAGCGCCTTGTCCATTTTGGATTTAAACCCGCTGGAGGTCTCCATCATCCGCTGATCCTCGGCGCTGAAGATGCCGGAGCGGCGGCCGGTGCCGATGAAGGTGCCGATGGTGTCAAAGGTATCCGACAGGCTGAAGGTAAAGATGGTGACCAGCACCAGGGGGATGCGGGAGGGGTCGGCAAACAGGGACAGAAGGCCCTCCCTGCCCAGGGCGGCGCCGAAGGTGGTGCCCAGCTCCGCAAAGGATTTGCCCACGTTGGAGGCGACGCCCACCTGGCTTACGTCCACCACACCCATAAAGATGCCGATGACGGTGGAGGCGATGATGCTGATGAAAATGGCGCCGGGGACTTTTTTAAGGACCAGCACCACCATCAGGACAAGGGAGATGACGGACAGCAGAATGGCGGGGGGATTAAACTTGGCAAGGGCGGGGATGATGCTGCTGTCGGCCACCACGGTCTGGCTGTCCAGCAGAAGGTAGGTGCCGGGGTCCGCCGTAAAGCTGAGGAAGCCGGCGTTTTTAATGCCGATGTAGGCGATAAAGATGCCAATCCCGCCGCCGATGGCGTTCTGCAGGCTTTCGGGGATGGATTTAATGATGGATTTGCGGATGCTGGTCACGGTGATGATGACGTTGATGACGCCGCACAAAAATACCATGGCCAAAGCCTGCTGCCAGGTAAAGTCAAGGGCGAAGCAGACCGTATAGGTAAACAGGGCGTTAAGCCCCATCCCCGGCGCCTGGGCGTAGGGCACGTTGGCAAACAGGGCCATAACCAGGGTGCCCGTGGCAGAAGCCAGGATCGTGGCCAGAAACACGGCTCCGTAGGGCATACCGGTCTGCGACAGCATACTGGGGTTGACAAACAGAATGTACGCCATGGCAAAAAAGGTGGTAAGCCCCGCCAGTACCTCCGTGGAGACGGTGGTGCCGTGCTCCTTCAGTTTGAAAAATTTCTCCATTTTTCATCCTCCCACAA
>CALGIL010000016.1 GCA_937914895.1 uncultured Angelakisella sp. | reverse complement strand
GGGCGCTGTGTCTCCCTGTTAAAGGTGCTGATGACCAACCGCTGTGTCTACGACTGCAAATACTGCGGCAACCGCCGCTCCGCCGAGACAAAGCGGGCCGCCTTTACCCCCCGGGAGCTGGCCGACCTGACCATCCAGTTTTACCGCCGCAACTACATCGAGGGGCTGTTTTTAAGCTCGGGGGTGCTGCGCAGCCCCGACTACACCTGCGAGCAGCTGATCCAAACCCTGGAGCTGCTGCGGGAGGAATACCGCTTTCGGGGATACATCCATGTCAAGGTCATCCCCGGCGCCGACAGCCTGCTGGTCCAGCGGCTGGGGCAGCTGGCCGACCGCATGAGCGTCAACATCGAAATGCCCTCCCACCAAAGTCTGCGCCTGCTGGCCCCGGACAAGTCCAAAACCGATATTTTAGGGCCCATGTCCGCCATCCGGGACGGCATCCGGCAGGGGGGCGCGGACCTGGTGCGGTACCGCCACGCCCCCCAGTTTGCCCCCGCCGGCCAAAGCACCCAGATGATTGTGGGGGCCACACCGGACACCGACCTTCAAATCCTTAATCTGACCCAGGCGCTGTACAAAAAGTACAGCCTGAAGCGGGTGTTCTTTTCCGCCTATGTCCCGGTGGTGGCCGATTCCCTTCTGCCCGCCCCGGACACCAAGCCCCCCCTGCTGCGGGAGCACCGCCTGTACCAGGCGGACTGGCTGCTGCGGTTTTACCAGTTTGACGCCTCCGAAATTCTGGACGAGGCTAACCCCCAGTTTAACCCCCTGCTGGACCCCAAGTGCAACTGGGCCCTGCACCACATGGAGCTCTTCCCCGTGGAGGTGACCCGTGCCCCCTATGAGACGCTGCTGCGCATACCCGGCATTGGGGTGCGCAGCGCCCAGCGCATCCGGGCCGCCCGGCGGGTGGGGTCCCTCACCTTTGACGACCTGGGGCGCATGGGGGCGGTACTCAAACGCGCCCGGTACTTTATCACCTGCGGCGGCAAGGTGATGCCGGGGCTGAAGATCACCCCCGAGGGGGCCTATCAGGCCCTCGTCGGCGGCCGGGACCCCCGGTGGGAGGACCGGGGGGAACAGACCTCCCTGTACGACCCGCCGGCCCTGACCCGAGAGGATGTGATGAAATGCCTGACCGGCCAGCTGTGATCTACCAGTACGACGGCACCCTGGAGGGCCTGCTGACCTGCGTCTTTGTCATTTACCAGTTACGCCAGCCCCCCATGGACATCCAGACCGACGACGCCCCCCAGGAGTGGCTGTACGATATGTATTCCGTCCCCACCGACCCCGGGCAGGCCGCCCGGGTGTACGACGCCCTGGGGACCAAGGTCTGCGCCGAGGCCCAGGAGTGGGTGCGCACCGCCTTCCTTTATGGCGAGGGGGGCCGGGAGATGGCCATCTACCGCTTTATCCGTATGGCCCTAAAGCGGGGGGCGGCAGCGGTGCGGATGTTCGGCCACCCGGACATCACCCCCATCTATGACCGGCGCAGGGCCGTACTGGGGGAGGCCCACCTGCTGATGGGCTTTGTGCGCTTTACCGACCTGGGGGGGCTGCTGGCCGCCGAGATACGGCCCAAGCACTTTGTGCTGCCCCTGCTGGAGGAGCACTTTACCGGGCGCTACCTCGAGGAGCAGTTCCTCATCCACGACCAAACCCACGGGGCGGCCCTGGCCTACCGCCCCCACGAGGCCCGTATCTTTTTTGTCCGGGACCTGCGGCTGCCCCGGGCCGGGGAGGGGGATGGGCGCTTTGAGGCGCTGTGGCAGGGCTATTTTCGTGCCGCCACCATTGCCGCCCGGGCAAATCCCCTCTGCCAGCGGACCCACTGCCCCAAACGCTACTGGTCCTGTATGACCGAGCACTTGGGGGGCACCCTAATTTCCGAGGGGGCCTCTCCCCGCCCCCTGACAGACGGCGCCGACATTGACAAACCCTCCCCCGTAGAATAGAATAAAAGGGAAGATCCCCGGGCGCCGCCGGCCTCCGCCGGAAGCCTTTGGGTGGGAGCGAAGGAGTTGCCGTCTATGAAATGGCTCTATAAGCTGGAGCGCAGGTTTGGCCGGTACGCCATCCAAAACCTGATGATGTATATCACCCTGACCATGGGTGTCGTCTTTTTGCTGCAATACCTGACGGGGTACAACCTGTACGGTGTCCTGGACCTGAACCGCGCCGCCATCCTCCAGGGGCAGGTGTGGCGGCTTATCACCTTTATCTTCATCCCCCAAAACGGCAGCGGCATCTTGTTTACCCTGATTTACCTCTACTTTAACTACGCCATCGGCATGGCCCTGGAGGATGCCTGGGGCAGCTTTAAATTCAACGTATACTACCTGTGCGGAATGCTGTCGGCCATCCTTACCATGGCGCTGCTGGGCTTTGGCAGCAGCTATTACCTCAACCTGACGCTGTTTTTGGCCTACTCCTACCTCTACCCCAACCAGGAGTTTCTGCTCTTTTTCATCCTGCCCATCAAGGCCAAGTACATCGCGCTGGTGGACTGGCTGGTGCTGCTTGTCTCCTTCATCGCGGGGCCCTGGGCCGCGCGGCTGGGCATTGCCCTGGCGCTGCTTAATTTTTTCCTCTTCTTCGGCGGGGACTTTACCCGGCAGCTGCGCAATCAGCTGGGCTGGTGGAAGACCCGGCGCAATTTCCGCAAGGGGAACAAGGACGACATCCACTACTATTAAGGCGAAGAAAGATGAATTAGCACTCCGAATGGTGGAGTGCTAATTTTTTACGGTTTCTTCACAAATGCCCCCATGTTTTTTCACAGATTCCGGGTACAATAAGGCTGTAAGCAAAGGGAGGCGTCTCCCCGAGGTACCAGTAAGAGTGAACATAGAAAGGGGAAATTGATATGTTTGAACTCATGCCTTTTGACCGCAGAAGCGGCAGTATCTTCAACTACTTTGACAACCTGGAAAAGGAGTTTTTCCAGAACATGAACACCACCGTCTCCGCCATCCGCACCGATATTTTGGAGGAAGACGACAGGTTTGTGGTAAAGGCGGAGCTGCCCGGCATGAACAAGGAGGACATCCACATCAGCGTGGATGACGGCCGCCTGACCGTCAGCGCCTGCCACAAGCAGGAAAGCGAGGAGAAAAAGGACAACTACATCCGCCGGGAGCGCCGGGAGGGCAGCTTCCAGAGAAGCTTTGACATTACCGGCATCGACGCCGCCAAAATTGAGGCCGAGTACAAGGACGGCGTGCTGGTCCTGAACCTGCCCAAAGCGGCCCCCGAGGCACAGCCCACCTACGCCATCGAGATCAAATAGGTCTGCTTTACACAAAAGGCACCCGCGTCCCTTTGGGGACGCGGGTGCCTTTAGGCGTCTGTGCTCCGGCATAAAAAAGCCCCCTGCCGCAAAGGTTGCGGCAGGGGGCTTTTTTATGGGTCCGGCTTACAGCTCAAATACGTTGACATTGTGGTCCACCATGGCAAGGTAGGCCTTTTCGCACGCCGGAAAATTCTTATCCACAATGGCCTGGTAAATGTCCTGGTGCAGCTCCGCCTGGTGCTCCGGGAGCATGCCCTGGCCAAACTTCAGGCTCCGCTGCTCGCTGCGCTTTTTGACAATCATCAAAAGGTGCTGGTAAATGGCGTCCCGCGCCATGGCAAAGGCCGCCGTCAGCAGGGAATTTTTGGCCATAAGGCAGATATATTCGTGAAAGTCCAGGTCGTAGTCCACCAGGGTCAGGTATACGTCGTGGCGGAATCTTTTCCACAGGGTGTTCCGGCAGTCCACATAGACGTCCAGGCGGCGCTTCAGCTCCTCCAGC
>CALGIL010000015.1 GCA_937914895.1 uncultured Angelakisella sp. | reverse complement strand
TCGTCGATGAGAGTATTGCCTGGTTTGAGAAGAATAAAGCGGAATTTTTGACCATGGTCAAATCCTCCATTGCCGGGTACGGCCCCAACTATGCCACCGCCCTGGAGGCGCGGCTGAAATTCTTCGAGACCTATTCCCGCCCCTGCACCGGGTACGAGATGGAGGAGCAGATGCACGGCCCCCTGCGCGCCTATTCCGACAAAAACTTTATTTTCCTCATCGGCGGCAAGGGCCCCGAGCTGGAGCGGATGAAGGAGCTGGCGGCCTACTACCGCAAGGCCTTTACCCAGCACGTGTTCGTCCTTTCCTCCGAGGAATTCGACGTCACCGAAAAGGACCTGAAGTTCAGCTTTGGGACCACCGACGTGCTGTCCCCCTGCGTCTATGTCGTCCCCTTCCAGGTGCTGGCCGCCCTGCTGTGCGAGGAAGTGGGCATCGACACTAAGATAAGCCCCGTCAAGGACCGGTCGGTCTCCTCCCACATGAAGAGGGACTAAGCCCGCAAATCCACCGTGGGCGCCGTTTCCGCCCGCCACCCATGGGGGCAGGGACCGGCGCCCTTTTTCTGGACAAACCGCCCCCGCCCTGCTATCATGTGGACGGAGGATTCCGGCGTGATCTCATTGGCGGACCCGGGCGCCGCGGCTGCGGCCGCGGCGCGGCCGGACGAAACGCGGCGGCATGCACCCGCCCGGAAAGTGAAGGAGAGCCCCGTGAAGAAGTTGCCTAAATACCTGGAAATCGAGCAGTATTTTTCCAAAAAAATTGAAAGCGGCGAGCTGGAGTACGGGGACCGCATCCCCACCGAGCAGGAGCTGTGCGACGCCTTTGGGGTCAGCCGCATGACCATCAACAAGGCCCTGACCCAGCTGGCGGACAAGGGCTACATCAAGCGCGGGCGGGGGCTGGGCTCCTTTGTCATCAACCGCAACCTGGTCAAAAAGGTGGGGCGCGGGCCAAAGTCCATGACCCAGGACATTGTCAACTCCGGGATGAAGCCGGGCAGCAAGCTCCTGAGCTACCAGGTGATCCGGGGGAGCGAAAACCCCTTTATCGCCCGCAAGCTGGGGCTGGGGGCGGACGACTATATGCACTACTTCGTCCGGCTGCGCACCGGGGACGACCAGCCCATCGCCATCTCCTACACCTACATCTCCTTCCGGCTGCTGCCAGAGATCAGCGTGGCGGCGCTGGAGGGCTCCTTCAACGAATACCTCACCCGGCGGGGCATCGTCCGGTCCCACCTGCGGTCGGAATTTGCCGCCACCCTGCCCACCCCCGAGCAGCGGGAGATTTTGGGGTATGACAACTTTGCCCTTCTCAAGCAAAACCTGCTGTGGTATGTGGGGGAGGTGCCCTTTGAGTTTACCTCCCACTGCTTCCTTGGCAACCGCTTCTCCCTCAGCCGCGACCTGGACCTTGTCGTGGATTCGGATTTGTACGAGGAGTACCTGGAGGGCGACGACGGCCGGCCCAAGCTGACCAAGGTGGAGGCGGAGGCCGCCCCCGGCCCGGCAGAACCCAAAAAGGACACGGCGCCCGCAACATAAAAGCGCCCCCATGCGAAATGGGGCTTACCGCTCCCCCTTTTCACACGATTCCCCCGGTGCTTTCTCTTACGCAAGTGCTTTTTTGACAGCCTGAAAGGCCGGCCGCCCCTTAATAGGGGGCGCCGGCCTTTTTCTATGGCTTTCTTTCCTCCAGGATGCGCCGGTACAGCGCCCGGTTGGTCGCCGCCGCCGGATCGCCGGGGCGGTCGCGGGCGGCCCGCTCGTTAAATTCCAGGGCCTGCTCCAGCCTCCCCAGGCGGTAGCAGCACACCCCCGCCTCGATGTTGGGGACATAGTGCCAGTACCGGTTGAGGAAAAATCCGATGGAATCGGGCAGGTCCAGCCCCGCCCCGAAGCGGAACCACTCCAGGGCGGGCCGGTACTCCCCCCGCGCCATGTAGTGGTAGCCAATCTCGGAGCAGATCTCCGCCCGGGGACCGCCAAACTGAAAGCTCCGCAGCAGAACGGGCAGCACCCGGTCCTGCTGCCCCAGGGCGCGAAAGCACCGGGCCATGCAGTAGCAGGCGGAGATGCTGTCCTCCGTCCAGCCCCGGCCCCCGTCCAAAAACCGGGTGAAGTAGTAGAGGGCCTTGGCGTGCTGGCCGTGGTCCGCCAGCTCCCGGGCAAAGTAGTACTCCTGCCGGGGGGCCAGCCGGCCGCCGTACTCGATGGACTGGTAAATCTCCAGGTTCCGGGTGGAGACGCCCTCCGAAGGGGGCTTGCGGTGGGCGATGACAATATCGGAATGGAGGATGTTCCCCACCAGGGGGATGTATTCGTGGACGGGGTCCCGCCACCGGTAATGCCTTTCCCGCCGCACCAGGCGTTCCCGGGTAGCCACCAAAAGGGGGGCGCCTTTTTCGTCAAAGTGGGTCTGGTACTTCATGGTCACCATATCCACCCCGGGGGCCAGGGTCTCTTTGAGGCGCCGCAGCTTTTCCCGCTCCTCGTCCGGCAGCACGTCGTCGGCGTCCAGCCACATCTGGTAGTCCATGGCGGCCTGGTCAAAGGCGTAGTTGCGGGCGGCGGAAAAGTCGTTGATCCACTTAAAGTCAAAGATTCGACTGGTGTACGCCGCCGCTTTTTCCTTGGTGCGGTCGGTGGAGCCGGTGTCCACAATGATGATCTCGTCCGCCACGTCCCCCACGCTGTCCAGGCACCGGGGGAGGGTCTCCTCCTCGTTTTTGACAATCATGCAAAGGCTGATGGTACTCATGCAATCGCTCCGTTCCTCTTTGGTCCTTTACTAACAAGGATATGAGCAAGGGCCCCGGAGCGGTACTGGGGCGCGGGGCTGTCGAAAAGGCCGCAAAACGCCCCCGGGCCGCGGCGATTGCCGCGCCCCGGGGGCGTTTGCTATGATAAAGCGTGAGGAGGACTATTTAAGCAGGTACTTAAGGTCCGGCCACCGGCGGTACAGCTCCTCGGTGACGGCCTTGTTGCGGTCGTCGTTGCCGTCCATGTTGGCGCTTTGGAGGACGGGCGGCTCAAAGCCCTGGTCCACCATCAGGTCGCAGACCTCGCTGACCAGGCCCTGCAGCAGCATACAGCCCGCAATGGTGGAGGTGGGCCCCACCTGGTAGGGGCGGTCCTTGACCGGGACTGTGGCGTCCCCCGGCACCCCGCAGGTGTCCAGCACATAGTCGCACACCTCGTACAGGCGCTGGCCCCCCGCCTCCCGGGAGGAGACGCTGCTGCTGTGCTCCACGTTGGTCAGCGCAATGGTCAGCACGCCCATGGCCTTTGCCTCCCGGGCCAGCTGGACCGGCACGGCGTTGCGCCCGGAGTTGGACACCACCACCAGGGCATCCTGGGGGCGGATGTGGCTGACGGCCATGAGGATGGAGGCATAGCCGTCCATACGCTCCACCAAAGTGCTTTTGCCGCTGCCCAGGTCCATAATGAGCTCGTAGGGCAGCAGCGCCTTTACCTGGATAAGGCCGCCGGCCCGGGCGGAAATCTCCTCGGCCAGCATATGGGAATGCCCCGAGCCAAACACGTACAGAATGCCGCCTTTTTCAAAGATGCCGGCCACCTTGGCCGCAAGCTCCCGGACGGTCCCGCTTTGGGTGTCCCGGGCCTTTTGCAAAATCTCAAATACCTTGTCGTAATACTGCTCCTGTGCCATGTTGTTGACCCCCCTTGTCTATAAACTTTGGATGGCCTTTACAAACCGCTTGACAATAAGCTGCGGGGCGGTGATGGCCGAACCGATGGTCATCATGTCGGCGCCGCTGCGGAAGCCCTCCTGGATCTGGGCTACCTCCCAGTACCGCCCCTCGGCGTTGACCATGGCCTTTGTGTTTTGCCGCAAGGCCTTTACCAGGGCAAAATCGGGCGGCAGAACCGGGCGGTCGTCCGTTTCCTCCAGGCGCTTCAGCTCCTGGGCGCTCAGCTTCAGGCTTGCCGGGGTAAAGCCCGACAGGGTGGACGAGACGATGTCCACCCCCATCTCGGCCGCCTTCATCCCCTCCTCCAGGGTGGAGATGTCGGCCATAATAGGAATGCCCGGATAGTGCTTGCGGATTTGTTCGATGATGCGGGCGACGTCGTCATAGGTACGTCCCCGGGGGGTGCAGTCCATCCCCAGCACATCGCAGCCGGCCTCAATAACCGCGGCGGCGGACTCAAAGGTGGGGGTGATGATGACCTCGTCCAGGGTGGGCTCGTGGTCCCCGGTCACCTTGTTAATGCCCACAATGGGCAAAGTGGTGGCCGCCCGGACCTGGCGGATGAAGTCCGGCCAGCAGGCGCGGACGCCGCCGGCGCCGCCCTCCTCGGCCGCGGCGGCCATCCTGGCCATATACTCCGGGCTGTACAGGGGCCACCCCGGAAATGCCTGGCAGGAGACAATCAGCTGCCCTTTAAGCCGTTCTAATGCGTTGTTCATCATGGATTTCTCTCCTTATTGGGATAGACTGGGGGGGACAGGCGCACGGGAGAGAGGCAGACATCTGCCCCTCCCCCGGACCCGTGCCACGGAATTACGCGATAAATTTGGTAAAGTATGCCACCAGGGCAAAGACGAAGAAGATGAGAAACATTTTGCCGATGCCCTGTTTCTTTTTGGCCATAAGCCAGTAGGTGCCCAGGGCCAGAATCAGGGTGATCATGTTGGGGAACACGCCGTTGAGGGCCGAGTTGAGGTCCACCACCATGTCGCCGCTGGTAAAGACCCAGCCGGTGCGCACATTGACGTACTGGGCGGTGATGCAGCCCACCACCACAAGGCCGACAATGTTGATGGCCCGGGTCAGACGGTCCTTCATCCCGCCGGCCAGAATGGTCTGGGCGGAATCGATGCCCATGGTGTAGCCCCGGTAGAACATAAACCAGGTGACGGGGATCATAATGGCCAGGTGGGCGATGATGTAGAAGATGGGGCCCGCCACGCTGCCGGATTCGCCGGAAATGCCCAGGGCGATGGACAGCAGGATGGGGATGAGGGTGCCCACGTACAGCGAGTCGCCGATGCCGGCAAAGGGGCCCATCAGGGCGGTTTTGACGCCGTTGATCAGTTCGCCGGGGACGCCGCCGCTGCGGGCGTTCTCCTCCTCCATGCCCAGCACCACGCCGGGGACGATGCACCCAAGGTAAGGCTCGGTGTTAAAAAAGGGCTCGTGGCGCTCCAGCAGCTCCTTCTGCTTCTCCCGGTCGCCGGGGTACAGCTTGTCCATGACCATGCCCAGCATGCGGACAATGGCGGGACCCTGCATGCGCTCCATGTTCTGGACGGACAGGTTCCACAAAAGCCAGCTGCGGTAGCAGCGGAATACATCCTTTTTGGAAAGAAGTCTTTCGGTCTGGTTGTTGTCAGCCATTTATGCCACCTCCCGGTTGTCGTCTTTGCCATAACGGAAGTCCATATACGCCAGCAGCAGGGCAAACACCAGGACCGGGACAATGCCCAGGCCCAGGGACGCCGCCAGTACAAAGCCCACCAGGTAGAAGGTAAGGTCGGTGGTCTTTTTGGCGACATAGTTAAGCAGAATGGCAAACCCGATCAGGGGCAGCAGGCTGCCGAAGGTAAAGAGCACGCCCCCCAGCCATTCGGGGATGGACTGGGCAAAGGCAATTGCGAAATCCTGGCCCAGGTAGATGCACAGGAAGGTGGGAACAAAGCGGACCACAAAGTTGCTGATCTGCCCCACCACGGGGATGCGCACCGCTTTTTCCAGCTGGCCCTCTTCGATGAACTTATCCTGCTGGTGGACAAACAGAGTGTTAAAGGACACCACACTGTAAACCGCGGCGACGCCCAAAAAGCTGAAGGGCACCGACAGGGCCACCGCAAAGTTGGCGTCCTGCCCCGCCACCATGGTCAGCGGAATGCCGATCCACGCGGCAAAGTTGACGTCGGCGGGCATAGAGCCGCCCGGGGTGACCAGCCCTATGTACAGGGCCTGCACCGCGGCGCCAAGGATGATTCCCTGCTGGACATCCCCCAGAATGAGGCCGATGAGAAATCCCGCCACCAGCGGTCGGCCAATGGTGTACCATCCACCCAGGGAAAGCCATGGCGAGTAGATGGACGAGAGATACCCCAGCAGTGCAATGAGCAATGCCTGAAACAGATTCATACGTCTCCCTCACTTTCACACAATCACGCTTCCGAATCCTTCGGACCATATATATGCGCACACCTCATGCGCAGGAACACAAATGAAAGGGCACACCCATGCCTGCCGCGGAACGGCGGGCTTAAAGCCCCGCCTGACGCCTTACGTCCGCCCACTCCTCCATCTTCTGGTCGATGGTCTGGTTAAAGTACACCCGCACCCCCATGGCCTCCATCTCGTTGACGGCGGTCACTTCCTCGGGGGTCAGGTAGGCAAAGCGGGTCACCTTGGTGGTGTTTTTCCGGTTGCTCATGGGGCCGATGTTCAGCTCCTTCTTCAGGTCCGGGTTGGCCTTAAAAATCTTTGCGGCCGCCTCGGGCGATTTAATGAGCACCAGCACGTTCTGGCTGCTGTGGATATGGGGCTCTATGGCGCCCATGGCTTCCTCGGTGGACAGAATCTCCCCTTTGATGGACGGGGGGATAGCCATGGTAAAGATGCTTTTCAGCACCGGGTTGGACGCGGTAAAGTCGTCCACCCCCACCACGTACTGGATGTCGAAGTCGGAAATGACCCGCACGGCAAACTGGCCGTGGATCATGCGGTCGTCACAGCGCACAAGTTTAATCATAAGCAGCCCTCCATTTTTTGATTTTTGGGAATACCCGTATTACTTGACCCCTTCCAGGATCATCTCCCGGGTGATGGTGCGGATGCCGCCTTTGCCCGCCGCACACAGCTGCCCCAGGATGTCGTCCCGGGACATTCCCTCCCAGTCGAAGGTGAGGGCCTCCAGCAGCATGGACAGGTTGGCGCCGGTGACAATGGCCGCCTGGGCCTCCACAATGGCAAGGGAGGCGGCGTTGGCCGGGGACGCCCCAAACAGGTCGGTAAGGACCACGGTAAAGGCCGCGTCCATCCCCCGGATGGCCTCCCCTATTTCCTGCGACTTTTGAATCAGATCGTCGCCCTCCCGAAAGGCGACGGCGGCAAACCGTTTTTGCGGCCCCCCCAAAATCATTTCGGCGGCGCTGACAAATCCGTCCGCCAGTCCGGCGTGGGTAAAAACCAGTACGCCCAATGGCATCCCGCATTCCTCCTTGTGTCCGTGGCTGTATTCTTTTCTATTCTATCCTGCGGCCCGCCCATCAATACATGCGCCCCAAAATGGCGGCGGCGCCCTTTTCCTTGTTGGGCATAGAGACCTCGGTGGTGCGGCGGAAATATTCCACGTACAGGATGTCCAGCAGGTACAGCTGGGACATCTTGACGGTGGTGGACCCGCCCTGGAGCGGCCCCTCGTTGGCGCCGCTGATAAGGGTGACGTCGGCATAGTCGGTATGGGGGCTTTTTAAGTAGCGGGTGATGGCCAGCACCGACGCGCCGGATTCCTTGGCAATGCGGGTGCTGTCCACCGTATCCCTGGTCAGGCCGGAAAAGGAGATGACCAGCGCCAGGTCCCCCGGGCCGCTGAGGGCCGCCTCCACCGCCTGCAGGTGGGTATCAAAGGTACACTTGACCTTGGGGGTGATGCGCAGAAAGCGGTTGAAGGCGTCAAAGCCGGTCAGAAGCGAAAGCCCCGCCCCCACAATCATGATTTTGTCGGCTTTTACCATCATGTCCACCGCCCGGTCCAGCTGTGCCAGGTCCAAAAGGTTCCGGGTCTCGCCCAAAGCGCTGATGTTGGCCGCCAGCACCTTGTCGGCCACCTCGGCCAGGGTGTCCCCCGGGTGAATCTCCTCATCCAGGGCCAGGCTGACGGACCTGTCGTGGGGCAGGCTTTTGAGGACCCCCATCTTAAAATCCTGGTACCCCTTGTACTGCAGGGTTTGACAAAACCGAAACACCGTGCTGTCCCCCACCCCGGCAAGCTCCGCCAGGTCGGAAATGGACATCAGGGGAATCTGCTGCGGCTTCTTCAGTACAACATCCGCCACCTTCTTTTCCGCCTTGGTAAGGCTGTTGTACATGGCGCCGATGACGTACAGTGCGTCCTGTGCCATTGGCTTTCCTCTCTTCCCAAAAGCAGGGCGTCCTTGTGACATTCCCCCATAAACTCTGCATCCTCTTATATATTATCATAGATAATAAATAAATCAAGCAATTATTTCCATTTTCGTCCCGCTTTTTGGAAATTATTTTTATTTCGACTGCAAAATCATTTTGATATGCGGTGTGGCTTGTCTTTTCCCGGCAATCGGCGTACACTGTCAGGCAGCTGGATGAAGCGGGAAACCGGCGCAAGCCCGGGGCGGATCCCCTTGTCCAACGCGTCGGCAGTCTTTTTGTTTGGTGTGTATCTTGTCGCGCCCCCCTGGGGCGTGTGGATTGAAAGAACAACAACCATGCGTATAACGGCAGCAACGGCGTCGCCCCTCAAACCACTCCTTGCGAAAGAAGCAAATCGCAGAGCAGGCTGTGAGGGTGAAAAGCTTGAGTGTTTCAACCCGCGCCCCCTGCGAGGGGGGCGACCACCACCCGAACCGTGGTGCAAGCGGTAGCGCCATTTCAATCCACGCCCCCCACGAGGGAGGCGACATGCAAGCACTGCTGGCCGACGCCGCCGACCGTATTTCAACCCACGCCTCCCGCGAGGG
>CALGIL010000014.1 GCA_937914895.1 uncultured Angelakisella sp. | reverse complement strand
GGGTGATGGCGGTAATGGGCTGGTCCAGAAGGGCCAGCACCGGCTGGGGGTTGCCCTGGCCAAAGGGGGCCAGCTTTTGCAGCAGATGGATATTGTCCAGGGTCGCCTCCTCCGGGGAGAGGACCGCGTCAATGTCCAGGGTGGGAAGGGGCATGTGGGGGTACCGCTCCGCCGCGTCCTGCAGGATGGCCCGGGTAAAGGCCTCCACGTTCTCCTGGGGCAGCGTCAGCCCGGCGGCCATGGGGTGTCCCCCGTACTTGGTCAGCAGGCCGCCGCAGCGGTGGATGGCCGCAATCATATCGTATTCGCCGACGCTTCGGGCGGACCCCCTTGCCTCACCGTCCTCGGTGGACAGGATGATGCAGGGCTTTCCGTAGCGCTCCGCCATGCGGGCGGCGGTGATGCCGATGATGCCCCGGTGCCAGCCCCGGCCCGCAAACACCAGCACCCGCTGGTGCAAAATGGCGGGTTCCCGGGCGGCAAGGGCTTTAATGTCCGCGGCAACCTCCGCCTCCATCTCCCTGCGCCGGCCGTTAAGGCGGTTGACCTCCCCGGCCAGCTGGGCGGCCCGCTCCTCGTCCTCGCACAGCAGCAGCTCCACCGCCAAATCCACCGACCCAATGCGCCCGGTGACATTGATGCGGGGGGCAAGGCCGAAGGTGACAAGCTCGGTGTCCTCCCGGCCCAGGTCCAGGCCGGCTTCCTCCGCCAGGGCCAGCAGCCCGGGCCGGCGGGTCTCGGCCAGGGCCTTCATCCCCAGCTTTACCAGGGTGCGGTTTTCTCCCACCAGGGGGACCGAGTCCGCCAGGGTGGCCAGGACCACCAGGTCGCCGTACTGCTCCAAAAGCAGCTCCGGCTCCTCCCCCTCCATGGCGCAGACCAGCATAAAGGCCACCGCCGCGCCGCATAGGTCCCGGTTGGGGTAGGGGCAGTCGGCCCGGTGGGGGTCAAGCACCGCCACCGCCTGGGGCAGCTGCTCCCGGGGGATGTGGTGGTCGGTGATAAGAAGGTCCAGCCCCTGCTCCTTTGCGTAGGCGGCCTCCTCCAGGGCGGCAATGCCGTTGTCCACGGTAATAAGAAGCCTTACTCCGGCGGCTTTGGCCCGGTCCACGGCGGCCTTGCTCAGGCCGTAGCCCTCCGTTTCCCGCTCCGGGATGTAATACAGCACATCGGCGCCGCAGCGCTCCAAATAGTCGTATAAAAGGACGGTGGCGGTAATGCCGTCGCAGTCAAAATCGCCAAAGATCAAAATCCGCTCCCCCGCGGCCACAGCCCCGCAGACGCGCTGGGCCGCCGCGGCCATGTCCCGCATGGCCATAGGGTCGGACAGGGGGGGCGCCGCCTCCAAAAACTGCCGGGCCGCCTCGCCCTCCAGCCCCCGGCTGCGCAGAACATCCGCCAAAAATCGGGGGAGGCCGCCGCGGACCTCGCCGGATTGCTCCGGCAGCCGCCAGGGT
>CALGIL010000013.1 GCA_937914895.1 uncultured Angelakisella sp. | reverse complement strand
GGCACCCCCCGACCGGGAGGAATCCGGCGCTCCCGAAACGGTCCCGGACCGGCCGGAGGCATCCACCATCCAGGCGGAGCAGACGCCCCAATCGGACCTGCCCCCCGCCGCCGGGGAGCTGCGGACCTATGTCTATTCCCCCGTGGCCGCCGGCAGCGTGGTGGTGGGCAACGCCTATGTGGACATCGACGTTTCCAACGCCGCCGAGGGCTACTGCCACGTGCGGTACACCGGGGGCGGCAGCGCCCGCATCAAGGTGCTTATCACCAAGGACGGCGGCACCCAGTACCAGTACAACCTGAACACGGGCGGGGACTACGAGGTCTTCCCCTTTTCGGCGGGCAGCGGCGCCTACACCGTGGGCGTCTATCAAAACGTCGGCGGCAGCTCCTACGCCACCCTGTACAGCACCCGGGTGGAGGTTACCCTGCGCGCCGCCACCCTGCCCTTTTTGTACGCCAACCAGCAGGTGGACTTCTGGGGCGGCAGCGCCACGGTGGCCAAGGGGGCGGAGCTGTCCCAGGCGGCCCAAAACGACCTGGCCAAGGTGTCCGGCATTTATAACTATGTCCTGGACAACCTGCAGTACGACTACGACAAGGCCGCCACCGTCCAGTCGGGATACATCCCGGCGGTGGACAGCATTCTTGCGTCGGGCTACGGCATCTGCTTTGACTACGCCGCCGTCATGGCCGCCATGCTGCGCACCCAGAACATCCCCACCAAGGTGGTGGTGGGCTATGCCGGGGACGTCTATCACGCCTGGATCAGCACCTACATCACCGACGTGGGGTGGGTCAACAGCCTGGTCTACTTTGACGGGCAGTCCTGGCGGCGGATGGACCCCACCTTTGCCGACAACGGCCGTCAAAGCCGTCAGATCATGGATTTTATTAACACCGGCGGCAACTACCATCCCGTTTACTTTTACTAAGCCCATGTTTGCGCCGACAGAAAAGGAGTGACGCCCGTGACCCCTCAAGCCGCCGCCCAGCCCTCTCCGAAAGCCCTTGGACCCGGCGAGATCGCCGCTTTTTGCGCCCAGGTCTCCCTCATCCTGAAGGCGGGCATCGCCCTGCCCGAGGGCATGGCCATCCTGTGCGAGGACGCGGGCGACCGCACCGGCCGGGAAATTTTGGACGGGATTGCCCGGCGGGTGGACGCGGGGGAGCCGCTTTATACCTCCCTGGCCGCCGGGGGGCACTTTCCCAAATACATGGTGGACATGGTGGAGATTGGCGAGGCATCCGGCCGCCTGGACCAGGTGATGGACGCCCTGTGCGGCTACTACCAGCGCCAGGAGGACCTCTCCCGCAGCATCAAGGCCGCCGTCACCTACCCCATGGCCATGATTTTTATGATGCTGCTGACCGTCTTTGTGCTGGTGGCCAAGGTGCTGCCCATCTTTGGCCAGGTCTTTCGCCAGCTGGGCAGCGAGATGACCGCCTTTTCCCAAAATCTGCTGTCCTTTGGCGCGGTGCTGGGCAGGGTGGTGCTGGTGCTTTTGGCGGTGCTGGCGGCCGGGGCGGCGGCCCTGCTGGTGCTGCGGTCCACCGCCGGCGGCCGCCGGTGGCTGTCCCGCAGGGCGCAGTCCTTTTTTCCGACCCGGGACATTGCCGCCAAAATGGCCGCCGGCCGCTTTGCCGACGCCATGGCGCTGACGCTTTCCAGCGGCCTGGACGTGGACCATGCCCTGGAGCTGGCGGGACGGCTAGCGGACAACCCCCGGGTCAGCCAGGGGGCGGACCGGTGCCGGCGGCTCCTGCGGGAGGGGGTCCCCTTTGCCGACGCCCTGAATGAGACCCGGCTTTTTTCGGGCCTTACGGCCAAAATGGCGGCGGTGGGCATCCGCGCCGGCGCCGCCGACCAGGTGATGCGCCGCATTGCCGACCGCTATGCGGACGAGGTGGACGACAAAATCTCCGGCATCGTCTCGGTGCTGGAGCCCACCCTGGTGGCTGTGCTGTCGGTGATTGTGGGGGCCATCCTGCTTTCGGTGATGCTGCCCCTGATGGGCATCATGTCCTCCATTGGGTGACGCGCCGGGGCAGAAGGAGGGGGATTGGATGAACCGCTTTGGGGCACGGGGAAGGCCGGGGGGCTGGCTGGGCGGCATCCTGCTGCCCACGGCATTCTTTGCCGTTGTCTTCTCCCTGTTTTTGTACGGCCTGGGCACCCTGGACAGGGCCGCCGGGGCCGAGGAGCTCCGGGCCGCCGAGCAGGCTATCCGCCGGGCGGCGGTGCACTGCTACGCGGTGGAGGGCCGCTATCCCCCCAGCCTTGGGTATCTGGAGGACCACTACGGCATCCGGGTGGACAGCCGGCGCTACCTAGTCCATTACCAGCCCGTGGCCGCCAACCTGATGCCCGACATTCTGGTCATCCCCCTGGGGGGCCAAAGCAGCCCGGACGGCCAGGCCTTTTTAGACTGAGCATCCCCTGAAAGCCACAAAGAGGGAGGAACCGCCATGATGGGACGCAGCCGCCACGCCACCGATATTTTGTTTACCCTGGCGCTGTTTTGCGTCTTTGCGGTCTGCGCCCTGATGGTGGTGATGCTGGGGGCCGACGTCTACCGCAAGGGGACCCGGGAGATGGAGCAGAACTTTGACACCCGCACCTCCCTGTCCTACCTTGCCACCAAGCTGCGCCAGGGCGACCGCCGGGACGGCGTCACTTTGGGGGAGCTGGGGGGCGTACCGGCCCTGGTGCTGTCCGACGAGCTGGAGGGCGCCGCCTACAACACCTGGATCTACTGCCAGGACGGCGCCCTGAGGGAGGTTTTGATGGCCCGGGAGCTGTCCCCCACCCCGGACATGGGCCAGCCCATTATGGCCCTGGAATCCCTGGAGGCGGAGTTTTTGGACTCGGGCATTTTAAGGGTCACCGTCACAGAGCCCGACGGACGGACCGGAACCCTGCTGTACACCCCGCGCTGCGGATGACCCGGGCCTTAGGGTCACCGTCACGGAGCCCGACGGACGGGTAGAAACCCTGCTGTACACCCCGCGCTGCGGATGACCCGGGCCACGCCCGGACGGAAAGGAGGCGGAGGCCATGGCGGCCCTGCGGAGCAGATCCAGGTCCAGCCTGTTTCTCCTGGAGATGATCATCGTCATCCTGGTGTTTGCCGTCTCCAGCGCCGTCTGCGCTTCCCTTTTTGTCAGCGCCAGGCTTGCCAGCCTCCAAAGCAGCCGGCTGACCATGGCGGTGGGCCTTTGCCAAAACGCGGCGGAATGCCTGCGGGCCGCCGGGGATGACCCCGGCCTTCTGGAGGAGGTGCTGGGGGCCCGGGCCCTGGGCGGCGGGGTCTATGAGGCGGGGTATGACGCGGACGGCCATCCCGCCGGCCCCGACGGCGCCCGGTATCTGCTGACCATTGCCACAGCCCGGGGCGAAGGGGGGCTTTTGCACGCCGCCATCACCCTGGACGAGGCCGACGGGGCGGACCGGGACGGGGCGTCCCCCCTCTACTCCTTAAAGACCACCCAGTATCATCCCAGTCAGCCGTAAAGGAGGGGGCCCTATGGAAGAGACCGGACGGCGGCGCCAGGGACCGGGCGCCGGCATCGGCGTGGGCGCCTCCTCGGTGCTGGCCGTGTTTGTGGTGCTGTGCCTGACCACCTTTGCGGTGCTGTCCCTGGCCTCGGCCCGGGCGGACCTGCGCCTGAGCCAAAAGGCAGCCCGGCAGACTGCCCTGTACTATGAGGCGGACGCCCGGGGGCAGCTGCTGCTGTCCCGCCTGGGGGCGCTGACCGGCGACGCCGGCACCCTGCCCGCCCTGGCAAAGGAGCTGACCTATGTCACCGACAGCCGCGCCACCCCCCAGGGGCGTATTTTAGTGGATTTTTCCATCCCCGTCACCGACGGGCAGACCCTGACGGGGCAGGCGGACATCGCCCCCCTCTTATCCGGCGGCGGGGTGGAGCTTTTAACCTACCAGGTCGTCGCCGAAGACGACGCCGGGGCGGACCGGATTCCGGACCTGTGGGACGGGACCTTTTCCTCCGCCCCGCCGGGCTGACCCCAGCCCGATCACTTCCCAACCAGGAGGCTTTTGCCATATGGACCAATCCACGTTTGCCCTGCTTAAGGACGCGGTGGCACAGGGCGCTTCCGATATTTTTATCATCGCCGGGCTGCCCGTCTCCTTTAAGGTGGGGGGCGCCATTGCCGAACAGGACGGCGGCCGGGTAAGCCCCGCCACGACCGAGGAATACATCCGGGACCTGTACTCCCTGGCGGGGCGGGACATCACCCCCCTGCTGGACCTGGGGGACGACGACTTTTCCTTCTCCCTGGCGGGGGTCTCCCGCTTTCGCGCCAGCGCCTACAAGCAGCGGGGTTCCCTGGCCGCGGTGGTCCGGGTGGTCACCTTCCACCTCCCCGACCCGGAGCAGCTGCACATTCCCCCCATTGTCCTGGGCCTTGGGGACTGCACCCGGGGCCTGGTGCTGGTCACCGGGCCGGCGGGCAGCGGCAAATCCACCACCCTTGCCTGCCTTATCGACCGCATCAACCGGTCCCGCAGCAGTCATATCATCACCCTGGAAGACCCCATCGAATACCTGCATCCCCACAAAAAGTCCATTGTCAGCCAGCGGGAGCTGTCCACCGACACCCGGAGCTATGTGGCGGCCCTGCGGGCGGCCCTGCGCCAGTCCCCCGACGTCATCCTGCTGGGGGAGATGCGGGACCACGAGACCATGGCCACCGCCATGACGGCGGCGGAGACCGGCCACCTGGTGCTGTCCAGCCTGCACACCGTGGGGGCGGCCAACACCATCGACCGCATCATCGACGCCTTTCCGCCCAACCAGCAAAACCAGATGCGCATCCAGCTGTCCATGGTGCTGCAGGCGGTGGTGTCCCAGCAGCTGATTCCCCAGCGGGACGGCACCATGGAGCCCGCCTTTGAGATTATGATGGTCAACAGCGCCATCCGCAACATGATCCGCGAGGCCAAGACCCACCAGATGGACACCGTGCTTTACTCCTCTGCCAGCGAGGGGATGACCACCATGGACGCAAGCCTTTTGGCCATGTACGGCGCGGGTAAAATCCACCGGCGGGACGCCCTGCTGTACAGCACCAACCCCGACGCCATGGAAAAGAAGCTGAACCAGGGGCGGCGGCCAAAAACCAATCCTTGAAATCCGGCCCCTCAGGCTGCCGAAAAAGCGGTTACGTGAGATAACGCACCGGGGGAATAGGGTGAAAGGGGGGCGGCGAGCCCCCACTTTCGCATCGAGG
>CALGIL010000012.1 GCA_937914895.1 uncultured Angelakisella sp. | reverse complement strand
CGTATAAAATCACAGCCCCTATCATACCCCCTGGCCGCAGAAAAAGCAATGGCACCACGCGGAGGCCGGCCGCCGCTTCCGCCCCATGCCAATTTTTGGGACAGCTTGTGGCGCGGCATTGCTTAAAACAATGGGTGGCCGCCGCCGCAGGGCCATTTGGCGGCCTTTGGCGGCGGATTTCCCCCAAAATCCGGTAAGGCCGGCCCCCGCGTTTTAAGGCGTTTCTCCAAAAACCTCCCGGAATAAATGACCTGAGGCAGTAAATAATAGAAGCAACACCAACAAGGAATTGCAAACTGAGTGATGATATATAGGAGGCAGCACAGCTTATGAAAGCAACCGGAATCGTAAGAAGAATCGATGACCTGGGACGGGTGGTCATTCCCAAGGAGATCCGGCGGACCATGCGCATCCGCGAAGGCGACCCGCTGGAGATCTTCACCGACAACGATGGTGAGGTCATCTTTAAAAAATACTCCCCCATCGGGGAGCTGGGCAGCTTTGCCGGGCAGTACAGCGACGTTTTGTACAAGACGGGGGGCTATCCGGTGCTGGTGTGCGACCGCGACCATGTGGTGGCGGTGTCGGGCCTGTCCAAAAAGGAGATCATCGAGCGCCGTGTGTCCGCGTCGCTGGAGGACATGATTGAAAACCGCAAAAGCTATACATTTACCGGCTCGGAAAAAAGGCTGCAGCCGGTGGAGGGTGTGGAGCACGACTGCCTGGTGCAGTACCCCATCATTGCCTCCGGCGACGTCTGCGGCAGCGTCATGTACCTGATGAACAAGCCCGGCGACGTGGCGGGCGAAAGCGAAATCAAGCTGATTGCCGCGGCCGCGGCCTTTTTGGGCAAGCAGATGGAGGAGTAAAAAGACCGCCCCCCGCCGAAACTTTTGGAAAGGGCTTGCAATCAGGCTGGGTGCATGGTAAAATAGCTTTGGTAATAAACAGTAGTCAAAAGAGTGGGTTTGCCCGCTCTTTCCTTTATGTATGGGCGGTTTTGCCGCCTGCGGCATCCAAAACGGGGAGGGTGAAACCATTGGCAAAGGGCAAAAAGGCCCCCACGGCGGAGGTGGCCGCCGCCATTGCGCAGCCGGTGCTGCAGCAGCTGGGACTGCGGCTGTGGGACGTGCGGTTTGAAAAGGAAGGCGGGCTGTGGTACCTGCGGTACTTTATCGATAAGGACGGCGGGGTGGATATAGGGGACTGCGAGGCCTTTTCCCGGGCGGTGGACAAACTGCTGGATGCCGAAGACCCCATCGAGCAGAGCTATACCCTGGAGGTATCCAGCCCCGGCGTGGAGCGGGAGCTGACCCGGGACTGGCATTTTGAGGCCTGTATGGGAAAAACTCTTCATGTGCGGATGATCCGCCCGGTGGAGGGCGTCCGGGATTTTATCGGCGCCCTGGTGCAGTTTGAGGCCGGCCGGCTGACGCTGCAGCTGGACGACGAGGTGGAAATGACCGTCCGCAAGGCGGACACATCCTATGTGCGTCTGTATTACGACTATGAACGTGACGAAGGAGATATGGAAGGATGAGCCAGGCAAGCCAAGTCAACCAGGAGTTTTTCGAGGCCCTGTCCCTGATGGAAAAGGAAAAGGGCATCCCTGCGGAATACCTTGTGGAAAAAATCAAGACCGCCATCAGCATCGCCGTGCGCAAGGACCCCCAGGGCAGCGAGGAAAACATTGTGGAGATCGACCCCGCCACCCAGCAGTTTTATGTGGCGCTGCGCAAGACGGTGGTGGACGAGGTAGAGGACCCCAACCTGGAGATCAGCAAGGAGGACGCCTTTAAATACGACAAAAAGGCCAAGGCGGGGGACATGGTGGAAATTCCCCTGGAGCCCAAAAAATTCGGGCGCATTGCGGCCCAGTCCGCCAAGCACGTCATCCGACAGGGTATCCGCGAGGCGGAAAAGGGCCTGCTGCTGCAGGAGTACCAAAGCCGCCAGCACGACATTGTCACCGCCACCGTTCTGCGCACCGACCCCCGCCGGGGCAGCGTCACCCTGGAGATTGGCAACAGCGAGGCCGTGCTGCCCAAAAGCGAGCAGGTGCCCGGCGAGGAGCTGTACGACGGCATGCGCATCCGCGTCTATGTGGTGGATGTGCAAAACGGCGAAAAGGGCCCCCGCCTCATGATCTCCCGGACCCACCCGGGCCTGGTCAAGCGGCTGTTTGAAATGCAGGTGCCCGAAATTTACGACGGCATTGTGGAAATCAAGGGCATCTCTCGGGAGGCCGGCAGCCGCAGCAAGCTGGCGGTGTACAGCCGGGACGAAAACGTGGACCCCGTGGGCTCCTGCATCGGGCCCAAGGGCGCCCGTGTGTCCGGCATTGTGGACGAACTGGGCGGCGAAAAAATCGACGTCATCAAATACAGCGACGACCCGGCGGAGTTTATCTCCGCGGCCCTGTCCCCCGCCACCGTGCTGGGGGTGGAGATTGTGGACGCGGAGCAGCGCAGCTGCCGCGTCACCGTGCCGGACCACCAGCTGAGCCTGGCCATCGGCAACAAGGGCCAAAACGCCCGGCTGGCCGCCAAGCTCACCGGCTGGAAGATCGACATCCGGCCCGAAAGCGGATTCTTTGGCGAGGAGCCCCAGGAGGCGTAAGCGCCGGCAGCGGATTGCAAAGGAGGAACCAGCATGCAGCAGAAGAAGGTACCGGTGCGCATGTGCACCGGCTGCGGCCAGCACCTGCCCAAAAAGGAGCTGGTGCGGGTGGTGCGGTCCAAGGAGGGCGTGCTTTCGGTGGACCTTACCGGCAGAATGGCCGGCCGGGGCGCCTATGTCTGCCACAATGTGGACTGCCTGCGCAAGGCGCGCAAGGCCCGTCGGCTGGAGCGCGCCTTTGAATGCCGGATACCCGACGAGGTTTACGATAGATTAGAGGAGGAGATCAGCCAAGGTGTTGAGTAAGACGCTGGGCCTTATCTCCCTGTGCCGCAGGGCCGGCAAGCTGAAAATGGGCGCCGACCCCTGCCGGGAGGCGGTGGCCTCGGGGCAGGCCAGGCTGATTTTGTACGCGGACGACTTTTCGGCCAAAACAAGGGCCGGCCTGTCGCGGGAATTTTCCCTGGCGGAAAATCCGCCGCCCCAGATGGAAGCCGGACTGAGTATGTTTGATTTTTCCCAGGTGTGTGGCAAGCTGACCGGCGTGGTGGCCGTTTTGGACGACGGCTTCGCCCGGGGACTGCGGGACCTCATCCGCGCAGAGAACAAGGAGGAGTATTGATGATCGAAAAATACCGGGTGCACGAGGTGGCAAAAGACCTGGACATCCCCAGTAAGGATGTGGTCGCCCTTGTGGAATCCCAATTTCCCGACGAACCCAAAAAACATATGACGGCCCTCAGCGGCGACGAGCTGAACCTGATTTTTGAGGACTTTACCCAGAAAAACGAAATGGAGAATCTGGACGCCTACTTCGCCCTGAAGGCGCTGAAGCCCAAGGCGCCCAAGGCCGAGCCCGCCCCCAAGGCGGAGCCCGCGCCCAGGACCGCCGGCGAAGGCAGGGCGGCGGCGCCCCAGCCCGCCCCCGCCGCCCCCGCGGCCAAAACAGGGCCCGCCGGGGCTCCGGCCG
>CALGIL010000011.1 GCA_937914895.1 uncultured Angelakisella sp. | reverse complement strand
GGTCTCGGCGGTTATTACCGCCATGGGGGCCCGCTGCGGGGCGGGGGCGGTGATTCTGGCCACCGGCACCTACCTGCGGGGCCGGATATTTGTGGGGGAGTATGTCCGGGACAGCGGCCCCGACGGGCTGCACCCCGCCTGGGAGCTTACCGACAGCCTCCGCCGCCTGGGGGTGCCCCTGCGGCGCTTTAAAACCGGCACCCCCGCCCGGGTGCACCGGGATTCCATCGACTTTACCAGGCTGGAGGTCCAGGCGGGGGACGAACCCCCCGAGGCGTTTTCCTTTGAAACGGACCGGCCGCTGGTGAATACAGAAGTCTGCCACATCGCCTATACCAACGGGCAGACCCACCAAATCATCCGGGACAACATCGGCCGCAGCCCCCTGTACGGCGGGGCCATCCAGGGCATCGGCCCCCGGTACTGCCCCAGCATCGAGGACAAGGTGATGCGCTTTGCCGACAAGGAGCGCCACCAGCTGTTTATTGAGCCCATGGGCGCGGACTGCCGGGAGATGTACCTGCAGGGGATGAGCAGCAGTCTGCCCGAGGAGGTGCAGGTGGCGCTGTACCGCACCATTCCGGGGCTGGAGCGGGTGGAGCTGACCCGCACCGCCTACGCCATCGAATACGACTGCGTGGACCCCACCGCCCTGGGGGCTACCCTGGAGTTTAAGGACATCCCCGGTCTGTACGGCGCCGGGCAGTTTAACGGCACCTCGGGGTACGAGGAGGCCGCCGCCCAAGGGCTGGTGGCCGGCATCAACGCCGCCCGGCAGTGCAGGGGGCAGGCGCCCGTCACCCTGCCCCGGTCCGGGTCCTACATCGGCACCCTCATCGACGACCTGGTCACCAAGGGCTGCATGGACCCCTACCGGATGATGACCTCCCGCAGCGAGTACCGGCTGCTGCTGCGCCAGGATAACGCCGACCTGCGGCTGACCCCCCTGGGGCACCGGCTGGGCCTTATCAGCGAGGAACGGTACCGGCGGTTTTTGGCCCAGCAGGAGCAGAAGGACGCCGAAAAGCGCCGCCTGGAGGCCCTGGTCATTCCCCCAAGCCCCGGGGTAAACGACTGGCTGGAGGCCCTGGGCACCGCGCCCCTGGACGGGGGCGTCCGGGCCGCGGAGCTGCTAAAGCGCCCCCAGGTGACCTACGCCGGGCTGGCCGCCCACGACCCGGACCGGCC
The DNA here is from genome assembly GCA_937914895.1 of uncultured Angelakisella sp. Taxonomy (GTDB): domain Bacteria; phylum Bacillota; class Clostridia; order Oscillospirales; family Ruminococcaceae; genus Angelakisella. The sequence continues at coordinate 1,369 of CALGIL010000011.1, read as the reverse complement.
GGAGCTGCCCCCCCATGTGGCGGAGCAGGTGGAAACCGAGATTAAATATGACGGATACATCAAAAAGCAGCAGGCCCAGGTGGAGCGCACCGCCCGGCTGGAGGCCATGACCCTGCCCGGGGAGATGGATTACGGCAGGGTCCGGGGCCTGCGCCTGGAGGCGGTGGAAAAGCTGCAGAAGATACGCCCCGCCACGGTGGGGCAGGCGGGACGCATCTCGGGGGTCAGCCCCGCGGATATTTCGGTGCTGCTCATCTGGCTGGAGCAGCGCCGCCGCCAGGGAGAGGAGGCCCGGACCCATGATACCCCAGACACAGTTTGACGCCCTGCTGGCCGAAGCGGGCCTGGCGGAATACGGCGGCCTGTACCCGCAGTTCAGCCGGTACTGCGGCCTGCTGCTGGACTGGAACACCCGGGTCAACCTTACCGCCATCCGGGACGAGGAGGGGGTGGCGGTCAAGCATTTTATTGACAGCCTGCTGCCCCTGCGCCAGGTGCGGATTCCCCAGGGGGCCGCCCTGGTGGATGTGGGCACCGGCGCGGGCTTTCCCGGGGTGCCCATCAGGCTGGCCCGGCCGGATTTGGATTTAACCCTGCTGGACAGCCTGCAAAAGCGCCTCACCTTTTTGGAGGAGCTCTGCCGCCGGCTGGACGTTCCCGCGGACCTTGTCCACATCCGCGCCGAAGACGCGGGGCGGGCCCCCGCCTTCCGGGAGGGCTTTGACGTGGCGGTCAGCCGCGCGGTGGCCGGCCTTGGCACCCTTGCCGAATACTGCCTGCCCCTGGTGCGGGTGGGGGGCATGCTGCTGGCCCTCAAGGGCAGCTCCGGCCGGGCGGAGGCCCGGGCCGGCGCCCGGGCCGTGGCCCTGTGCGGAGGAGAAATCGAGGATATTTTGGAGGCTGCCCTCCCCGGCGGGGACCCCCGGACCCTGATTGTGGTGCGAAAAATATCGCGGACTTCGACAAGGTACCCCCGGGCTTCGGCAAGCATCGCCAAAAAGCCGCTGTAAAGTCCCGTGCCCCTGTCAAAGGGCGTCGGACCCTGCGGTCGAAAAGGCTGGAAAAATTTCTCAGAGGATGGTAGGATACCGGTAAGGACAAGCCATTGTCCGAAGCGGAACACCGTCCTCTCTTTTTGATGTCCATTCCCCATTCCGAGCCGGGGGGGCCTCCCCCAAGGCCCCCCCGGAACCCCCCTAGCAGGGGTTAGGAATCAGAGGGCAGAGGGCAGAGGGCAGAAGAAGGTCAAGACCGTGGGGCCAAGCCTTTTTAAAAATTAGTGATGCGGGGTTTTGCCTCCGGGTAAAAAGAGCTTTTTATTTTGGTTATGCTTTTGCATAATATAGAGTTTCGCAAATTAAGCCGTGCG
>CALGIL010000010.1 GCA_937914895.1 uncultured Angelakisella sp. | reverse complement strand
AGGTCCATGCCCAAGGGTCGGTGTTTAAAAATGTCATGGGCGGCCATAGGGACATCGCCACGGCGGACAGGGGCTTTCCGCCCCTGACGAGGACTGGGAGCACCCTAAAACGCGGTGTTTACCTGGATGCCGTCCTCCCCCCGGGTCACCCGGGGACGCACCAGGGTATTCTGCACCGGCAGCTGGAAGGGGCCGATGACGATGCGAACACCGGGGGCGATGGTGCCCTTGGCAAGGATGCTGCCATACCCCAGCAGCTTGGATTTTTCGGTCAGCTGGGCCATTTCTTCCTCCAGGGCCTCCTTCCGGGCGGCCTCCATCTGGCTGGTATAGCGGGCGTTTTGCAGCTGATGGGCCTTTTCCGCATCCAGCCGCCCCGCCGCCTCGTACTGCTCCAAAAGCGTCACCACCTGCCGCAGCTGCTCCAGCAGCCTCGCCGCCTGCTCCAGCTCCTTGGGGGCCTCCTGCAGCCGCTTCTGGACCACCGGGTCCAGGCCCACCTCCACCCTGGTGGGCACGTGGGTGTTTTGGGAGCCGATGAACATGGCCTCGATGGAGGAACCCACCAGGCAGCTGCCGCCCATAAGGGTGCCCCGGCTGCCCTGGAGGGTCAGGGTGCCGCCGCAGCGGAGATTGCAGTTGATGACCGCCCCGGAAAAGGCGTTTCCGGCGCAGACCACCTCGCAGTTTTGCAAATACTTGCTGTGCAGGTCGCCCTTGCAGTCGATTTTTCCGCCGTTCATGCCCTCGCCGATGGTGATGCTGCCGTCGGCGATAAGGGTGCAGGCCTCGCAGGCGCCCCGGATTTGAATGCTGCCTGCGGCACGGACGGTATAGCCCGCCAGCACGCTGCCGCTGATGAGCACGTTGCCGCTGAAGTTGATGTTGCCGGTGGCGGTGGAGACGTCCCCCTTGACGGTAAAGGTATCCAGCACCGTTACCCTGGCGCCCATGGCCTCCACATGGCCGGTCTTGGCCGCCAGCAGCTGCAGGCCGTCCTCGGACACCACGGTGTTTTTGCCGGCGGGAAAGGGAACCTCCCGGCCCCGGCGCGCGGCAATTTTGCGCCCCAGCACGTCATAGCCGTCCGCCCCTTCGGTGGCGGGGGTCCGGGACATCAGCACCTGGCCCTCCTCCACGGTCTGAATCAGGCCCAGCTCACGGTAATCCACCGACCCGTCGGCCAGCTCCTTGGGCTTTAGCACGGCGTCCCGCTGAAAGTGGTACTCCAACCGGCTGTTCTCGCCGTTTTGGGCGGGGGCGCCCCTGGCAATCTCCACCTCCGGGCCATAGACCGGGTGGGCCGCCAGCTGGGCTATCTTGTCCTCGTCGATGCCGGCCGTCACCCGGTGGAAGGCCAGCGCCTCCCGGATCATGGCCTCGCTCAGCGGCTGGCCGCCGTTTTGGGGCGGGGTGGCGGAGATGACGGCCGTCATACGATTGGCCGGGATGGTCACGGTGACCTTGGAATCAATAGGATTTGGCTGATGGTCCATAATGTTCCCCCTTAAACCCCTCCGCCGCCGGGTGCGGCGGATATTTTTTGCCACTTCCTGCTTTATAAGTTTTTTTCGTCAAAAAGTTTTAAAAGTAAAGCCCAAAAGACACAGCCGCCCGCCCGGGGCGGAAAAATCCGTCATAAATCTGTCTCCCCGGCAAACACTAGGGAAAAGAAAGGGGAGGATTTGGAGATGGTCGCTATGGTGACAGGGGCCACCGACGGAATTGGGCGGGCCACGGCCAAGCTGCTGGCGCACCGGGGGTACCGGGTCTACGGCGTCTCCCGGACACCGGCCCGGGTGCCCTACCTGCGGCACATTGCCGCCGACGTCAGCCGCCGGGACGACGTTTTGCGGGCGGTGGAGACGGTGATGGACCGGGAGGGACGCATCGATTTGCTGGTCTGCTGTGCCGGCACCAGTCTGGCGTCCCCCGCCGAGGTGACCGACCCCCGGGACGCGCGGTATCTTTTTGACGTCAACGTGTGGGGCTGTGTGGACGCGGCCTGCGCGGTGCTGCCCCACATGAAGCGGGCGGGACGGGGCAGGATTGTCTTGGTGTCCTCTATGACGGGGCTTTTTCCGGTGCCTTACCTCAGCTTTTACAGCAGCTCCAAAGCCGCCCTTCTCGCCTGGGCGGCGGCCCTGGACGGCGAGGCGCGCCCCTTTGGCGTCCGGGTCTGCGCGGTGCTGCCCGGGGGCGTGCGGACGCAGTTTACCGACAAGCGGAAAAAGTATTGGGACATGGTGGGGGATGCCCGGGCCCCGGGGCTGGGCCAAGCGATCCGGGCCATTGGCACCGAGGAGCAGACCGGCCTGCACCCCGGCCAGGTGGCGGGGGAGATCCTGCGGCTGGCCCGCTGCCCCCATCCCCCGGTTTTGGCGCCGGTGGGCGGGGCCTATAAGCTGTACTGCCTGCTGCAGCGCGCCCTGCCCCAAAGGGCGGTGCTGCTGGCCTTGCGGTGGAAGTATACAAAAAGCGGGCCCATGGGCGCCGCGCAGAGTACACAAATTCCACCCCGAAAGAATTGTACAAATTCTACAAATACAATTAAATATGGTTCATAAATTCAGATATTCATCCCAAAATATCGGTATTTTTTTTGGACTTCCCCTGTTATGATAAGGTTAGTAGGGCAGCGCCCCATGGCGCCGGCCGCCGTTTGGGCAGCCCCTGCCATGGGCGCAAACCGACTGAATAAGAACGGAGGCATGTCAATCATGAAGAAAATGGTCGCTCTCTTGCTGGTGTTTGTGATGGCCCTGGGCCTGGCCGCCTGCGGGGGTACCACCCCTCCCAGTACGCCCCAAAGCCCCGATTCCTCCAGCGACACCCCCGCCCCGCCCGCCGACGACCTGTCCGCCCTTATCGAGGCCGCCAAGGCCGAGGGGGAGCTGACGGTGTACGGCTCCTGCGAGGAGGAGCACCTGGCGGCGGTCTGCCAGAACTTTGAGAAGATTTATGGCATCCAGGTAAAGTACCAACGGCTTTCCACCTCCGAGGTCTACACCAAAATTGCGGAGGAGAAGGGCAAGCCCTCCGCCGACGTATGGTTTGGCGGCACCACCGACCCCTACAACGAGGCAGTGGCCGACGGACTGCTGATGCAGTATGACGCCGTCAACGCAAAGAACCTTATCGGCGACCAGTACAAGGACCCCACCAACTGCTGGTACGGCATTTACAAGGGCATCCTGGGCTTTATGGTCAACACCGAGGAGCTCAAGCGCCTGAACCTGGAGGCCCCCAAGACCTGGGACGACCTGATTAAACCCGAATACAAGGGCCTTATTATGCTGTCCAACCCCAATACGGCGGGCACCGCCAAGCTGGTCATCAACACCATGGTGCAGATGAAGGGCCACGACGCCGCCATGGAGTACTTTAAAGAGCTGGATAAAAACGTGGTTCAGTACACCAAGTCCGGTTCCGGCCCCTCCAAGATGGTGGGCCCCGGCGAGTGCGTTATCGGCGTGGGCTTCCTCCACGACGGCATTTACCAAATCCTTCAGGGCTATGACAACATCGAGCTGATTGTGCCCAGCGACGGCACCTCCTTTGAGGTTGGCGCCACCGCCATCTTTAACGGCACCACCCACCCCAACGCCGCCAAGCTGTGGGTGGAATACGCCCTGTCCCCCGAGTGCGTGGACATTGCCAAAGAAAACGGCGCCTACCAGTTCCTGGTGCTAAAAAATGCCACCCAGCCCCCCCAGGCCACCCAATTTGGCCTGGACATGAACAATACCATCGACTATGACTTTGAGGATGCCAAAAACAACATCAAACAGTATGTCGAAGACTTCTTTGCCGCGGTGGGCGGTTCCAGCGACAGCCGCTTTAAGACCGAATGACCGGCGCCTTTTGCAGAATGAGTGCGCAGCGTTTGCATCTGTAAGCTTTTAAACCCACAAGGGAGTGCTGCGAAATGCGCCAAAGCCCATTTCGCAGCGCTCCCTGCTTTTCAAAGGAGGTCTTCGGACATGGCCGGAAGGCAAAGCGCCCGGCTGGAGCGCAAAAAGTTTTTTTCCGACCCCGTTTTAATCGGCATGATTGCCGTGCTGCTGGTATTTTTGGCGCTGTTTATTCTGTACCCCCTGCTGATGCTGCTGGTGGACAGCTTTTATGCCGAGGGCCGGCTGACGCTGGATATTTTTCGGCGGGTGCTGAGCCTCCAGCGCTTTCAGACTGCCTTTACCAACACCTTGGCCCTGGGCCTCATCACCGGCCTTGCCTCCACCGCCCTGGGCCTTTTGTTTGCCTATGTGGAGGTGTATGTCAAGCTGCGCACCCGGTTTTTGGAAAAGCTGTTCAGCCTTGTCTCCATGCTGCCGGTGGTGTCGCCCCCCTTTGTGCTCTCCCTGTCCATGATCATGCTGTTTGGGCGCAGCGGACTGATCACCCGCTCCATCCTGGGCATTTATGACGCCAACATCTATGGGCTTAAGGGCATTGCCATTGTGCAGACCCTCACCTTTTTCCCGGTGTGCTACCTCATGCTCAAGGGGCTTTTAAAAAACATCGACCCCTCGTTGGAGGAGGCCACCCGGGATATGGGGGCCGGCAGGTGGAAGGTCTTTACCAGCGTGACGCTGCCGCTGCTGCTGCCGGGGCTGGGCAACGCCTTTCTGGTCACCTTTATCGAATCGGTGGCCGACTTTGCCAACCCCATGCTCATCGGCGGTTCCTACGATACCCTGGCCACCACCATCTATCTCCAGGTCACCGGCGCCTATGACTCCACCGGCGCGGCGGCCATGGCGGTGGTGCTGCTCTCCCTGACGGTGGTGCTCTTTCTCATCCAAAAATATTACCTGGAAAAAAAGACCGCCGCCACTCTGACCGGCAAGGCGTCCCGGGCGCGGATGCTCATCGGGGACAAAAGCGTCACCCGGCCCCTGACCGTCCTGTGCGGCCTGGTTGCCGGCTTTGTGCTGCTGATGTACATCATGGTCCCCTTTGGGGCGCTGTTTACCCTGTGGGGCCGGGATTACAGCCTCAGCCTCAAATGGTTCCGGTATGTCTTTAAGACCAGCGGCATCAAGGCCTTCAAGGATTCCTTTATGCTGTCCCTTATCGCCGCGCCCATCACCGCCCTTTTGTCCATGGTCATTTCGTACCTGGTGGTCAAAAAGGACTTCCGCTCCAAGGGCTTTATCGAGTTTGTATCCATGCTGGCCATGGCGGTGCCCGGCACCGTCCTGGGCATCGGATACATACGGGGCTATGCAAACGGACTGTTCCGCACCGGCGTTATGAGCGGGCTGTATGGCACCGGGCTGATACTCATCATCGTCTTTGTGGTGCGCAGTCTGCCCACCGGTACCCGCAGCGGCATTTCCGCCCTGTACCAAATCGATAAGTCCATTGAGGAATCGGCCTATGACATGGGCGCGGGTTCCGGCCGGGTGTTTATGACCGTCACCCTGCCCCTTATCAAGGACTCCTTCTTCAGCGGGCTGGTCACCGCCTTCGTCCGCAGTATTACCGCTATTTCGGCCATCATTCTGCTGGTCACCCCCGACTTTCTTCTCATCACCTGCCAAATTAACGAGCAGGCCGAAAAGGGCAACTACGGCGTCGCCTGCGCCTACGCCACCATTCTCATCGCCATCACCTACGGCGCGGTGCTGCTGATGAACGCCCTGATGAAGCAGTTTGGCACCAGCCGAAGAATAAAGGAGGCAGCTTAAATGGAGGAGCAAAAGAAGGGGGTACGGCTGGAGAATATCTCCAAGATTTACACGGACCCCAAAACGGGCAAGGAATTTTACGCGGTGGAGGACATTACCCTGGACATCCAGCCCGGCACCTTTGTCACCCTGCTGGGGCCCTCCGGCTGCGGCAAGACCACCACCCTGCGGATGATTGCGGGGTTTGAAAGCCCCGACCGGGGGGAGATTTACCTGGGAGGGGAGGCCATTAACAGCCTGACCCCCAACAAGCGGGATACCGCCATGGTGTTTCAAAGCTACGCCCTGCTGCCCCACTACAATGTTTTTGACAACGTGGCCTACGGCCTTAAAATCCGCAAGCTGCCCAGGGAGGAGATCCGCCGCAGGGTGCTGGACATCCTGAAGCTGGTGGAGATGGAGGGCATGGAGTCCCGCATGACCAACCAGCTTTCCGGCGGGCAGCAGCAGCGGGTGGCCCTGGCCCGGGCCCTGGTGCTGGAGCCCGGCGTGCTGCTGTTTGACGAGCCCCTGAGCAACCTGGACGCAAAGCTGCGGGTGACCATGCGCACCGAGATCCGTAAAATCCAGCAGAAGGTGGGCATTACCGCCATCTATGTCACCCATGACCAGTCCGAGGCCATGAGCATCTCGGATAAAATTATCATTATGCACAAGGGCAGGGTGGAACAGGTGGGCACCCCCCGGGAGATTTACTACCACCCCACCTCCAGGTTTGTGGCCGACTTTATAGGCGAGACCAACTTTGTCCCGGCAAAGATTGTGTCGGCGGCGGGGGAGAAGGCCGTCATCGACGTGGCGGGCCGAAGGCTGGAGGTAAACAACTTTGCCCACGGCCGGCCCGGGGAGGAAGCCGCCCTGGTCATCCGGCCCGAGGCGGCCGCCCTGGCGGAGGAGGGCCTGCTGGAAGCGGAGGTCACCCTGTCCACCTTTATGGGGTCCCACCAGTACTACCAGGCCTTGGTGGGCAGCATGGAGGTGCAGATTACCGACTACAACCCCATGGGCCGCAGGATTTACGAGGCCGGCGAAAAGGCCTGGCTGGACTTTGACACCAGGGGCGTTTACATCCTGTAACCCCGCCGCCAAAGCGGCCCCCTTCCCGGCCCCGGCGCGGGGGCGGGGACCCCGGCCCAAATGCGACATTGCTTTTGCCCGGCGCACCGGGTACAATACAGATGGAAAGCAACAAAAAAGCTGTGAGGATCAGAGGAACGATGCGTGTAAAACGGATGGCGTGCCTGGGATTTGCCTGCCTCCTATGCCTGGCGGCCGGGGCGGGCTGCGGGGGAGCCGCCGGCCCAAGCGGGCCCGGGGGAGGGCCTGCGCTGGTGGTATACAGCCCCCATCCCCTGGACCTAATCAACCCCATCATCGCCGAGTTTGAGGCCAGCACCGGCATTTCGGTAAAGGTATACACCGCCGGCACCGGCCGGCTGCTGGAGATGGTGGAAAAAAAGGAAGAGCCCCTTTGCGACGTTCTCTGGGGGGGCTCCCTTTCGGTGGTCATGCCCAAGGCGGACCTCTTTGAGGACTATACCAGCGTCAACGAGGGGATGGTGCAGGAGGAGTTCCGCAACGGGGAGGGCAACCTTACCCGCTTTACCGACCTGCCCAGCGTGCTGATGATCAATCTCAACCTCATCGGCGACTGTGTGGTGGAGGGGTACGCGGACCTGCTGCAGCCCCAGCTTCGGGGCCGGATTGCCATGTGCGACCCGGCGGTTTCCTCCTCGGCCCAGGAGCATCTCATCAATATGCTGTACGCCATGGGGGAGGGGGACCCCGAAGCGGGCTGGGAATATGTGGAGGCCTTTTGCAAGAACCTGGACGGCAGGCTGCTGGACGGTTCCGCCCAGGTGTACCGGGGGGTGGCCCAGGGCCTTTTCGCCGTGGGGCTCACCTTTGAGGAGGGGGCGTCCCACTATGTGGCCGCCGGCGCGCCGATCCGGATTGTCTATATGGAGGAGGGGGTTATTTCCACCCCCGACGGCGTGTACATTGTAAAGGACACCCCCCACCGGCAGGCGGCCCGGGCCTTTGCGGACTTTGTCACCGGCAAAGACGCCCAGACGGTCATCGCCGCCAGCCTGGGCAGAAGATCGGTGCGGGTGCCCCTTATTTTCAGCACCTG
>CALGIL010000009.1 GCA_937914895.1 uncultured Angelakisella sp. | reverse complement strand
AGCTGGTCAAAAAGGTTTTGTCACCAACGCTTAAGTCGTTGCCGGCTGTGGTATCCACGATGGGAGCCGACAGCACCACCGCGTTGGGCGCGGGCAGAAGCCCCATAAAAATCGGCGCGAAAATGATGATGGACCGCCGGTTGTTAAACAGCCGCATCATGGCGCTTTCCGCTTGGGCAATGGCACCCTTCTTCTGCATCATCACCTGGAGGAAATTGACCAGGTAAATCACCGCCAGAATCTCCACGGTGGACCGGGAGGTAACGGCGCCGCCGATGAGCTTAAGGGCGTCCGGAGGGGAAATCCGGTAGACAAAAAAGCTTAGAATAATCGCTACCGAAGCGCCCAGCCAAAGGGGCTTTTTCAGCGCCACAAGGACAACCATCATGACGGCAAACAGCGCGAATAATTTTAGCAGTTCCATATTGTTTATGACCTTCTATCATACTGATGTACAAGCAAACAATCCGCTGCCGGCATTCCTTTGTCCAAAGCAGAAAACTGCCGCTTGGGGTTTTCTCATTGATACGGCGGCCCGATCGGGCCGCCGTACTGCCGCCATGGGGTGACAAGGGACTTATTGGAGCTCCCAGCTTTTGGCGACGCTTACCTTTCCGCTTTTTTTGCGCCAGAAGCAGTAGAGAAGCGTGGCCAGCATGACCGCAACCGAGACAATGGCCATGGTAAGGTTTGCGGTAAGGATGGAGCGGTACATGAGGAAAAGGCGGATGATAAAGCACACCCCGCAGGCGCCGTAGAAGAACCACTTGGGGACCTTCCATGCGCGGTTTTCCCATGCGCCCTCCATGGTTTTGGGATACCGGGCGATGCCGATGACCAGAAGGATATTGGCAAAGGAGGTAGCAAAGGTCAGGTTGCTTAAAATGGTGCCGATGCTGAAGTTGAGGAGGATCGGGATAACGGCGATGACGACAAAGGCTGCCATGAACTTCCAGGCCACGCCGTTTTTGTTCTCCTTGGCAAAGCTTTGGGGGAGCCATCCGTCCTTTGTAACTTGCACCAAGGGACGTTCAAAGACGCCGAAGGAGGAGTTGAGAGTGGTGGCGAGAGCCATAACCGGGCCCGCAAAGACAAACAGGTAATAGACAAAGGGCGAAAACAGAAGCTTTGCCACAACGGTCAGGGGCTGGTTGGCTGTTTCGGCGGCGGGCAGCACGTTGCTCATGGTAAGCCCCACCGAGCCGTAGATGACAATCAGCGCAAGGGGAATCAAGCTGAGGGCAAGGGGCATGCTCCGCTTTGCATCGCGGCTTCTGCCGCTGAAGGAGGTAATCAGTGTGTACCCCTGCGTCGAGCCCATCAAGACCATAATCGCCTGAAAGAAGCCCCAGCTTCCGCCGCGCCCCTCGGGGGTGCCCGGAAGAAAATAGTCTGCAGAAAACATGGCAGAGAAGGTATCCGGCTGCAGCCTGGTCATCCCCAGGAACCCAAACAGCAGAAGCCCCACAATTAAAGTGACAGACAGGACATTCTGCAGCGCAGCCATTTTTCCGGTGCCAAGAAGGTTGATAAGGAAGAAAATCGAAATACCCGCAATGGCAAAGACCTTTTTAGGAACTGCGGGGAACACCACATTGAGATACAGCCCCAGCGAAAGCCCGAAGTTAGAAAACGCAAGGACCGACAGCGTGTTGGTAATGCCGTAATATCCGCCCATGACGTCACCCATTGTCGTTGCCATAAAGGAATAGTTCCCGCCGTGTATCCTGGCCGCCGAGGACATCAGAACCAACGGAAGGTTGGCAAGAAAGCCCAACAGGATGGCGGCAAGATATGCGATCCAGGTTGCGCGTCCCGTGTAACCCACGGCAAGGCCGACATAGGTTACAACGCCGGCGCCGATGACGGAGCCCAGCCCCATAAAGAACAGGGAGGGTACACCCAGTAAGCCGTCGCTTTTCTTATTTGTTGTTTCCATAACTCATTCCCCCTGCATCATAATCCGTTTTTTTACACAAGCCGGACAAGCGCCCTATTTGACGGTGACAATGGAGGATTCCGCCAGCGCTTTTTCGGTCAGTTCGTTGCCGATGCCCGGAATCTCGGGAATATCAAAATACCCGTTGACCGGCTGGTAATCATACACGCAGCATTCCCGCGTCGCGGGCAGGGTGTTGACGGTGTGGTGCTCGTGAATGATAAAGTTGGGAATCGCCACCTCCAGGTGTAGCGCCGCGGCCACGCTCAGCGGGGTGTTGCAGGTGTGCGTCTGCACGGTAACGCCATAAGTATTTGCAAGGTCTGCAATCTTCCGGCCCTCGGTAATGCCGCCGCAGTTTCCAAGATCCGGCTGGATGACGGAAAGGCTGCCATTTTCCAGCAGCGGCAGGAATCCCCAACGCAGCCAGGAACGCTCTCCGGTGGCCACAGGAATGTTGAGCTTTTCAGAAACACGCTTGTATTCCAGCGGACTAAGGGGGTTTGCCGGCTCTTCCAGCATCATGATGTTCAGGTGCTGGGTCGCAAGGCCCAACTGAATGGCCGTGTTGGCAGAGGTGAGACAGTGGTTCTCCATGATGATGTCCACATCGGGGCCAACCGCCTCACGGGCGACCTCGACGCGCTTTACAAAAAGGTTCATCAGGTTGGGGGGAATCCAGTTCTTCAGAATGTCGGTGCCCATGCGCTTGCCATCTTCATATTTATTGATGAAGTCGATCTTTACCGCATCGTATCCGTCCTCTATGGCGGCGACACAGGCCTCCCTGAGGAAGCCCAGATCGCCCGGTGAGCGCAGAAACTCCTCATACCCCCAGCCGTTCTGTAGTTGGCTGGCATAGGCGCGGAGTTTGTCGCGGTGTTTGCCGCCCAGCAGCATGTAAACGGGAACATTAAAGTATTTGCCCTTAATGTCCCACAGCGCCACGTCGATGGCGCTGATGGCAGCCATAATGACGCCGCCGGAGCCCTGCGCCCAGAAATTTGAATACAGCTTGCTCCAGATAACGTCGATCTCAAGGGGATTCATTCCAATGATAGACTTAGCGAACAGCTCCAGCAATTTTGCGGAGCCCAGAGAAAAATCGTTGATCGATACCCCCGCCTCACCGTATCCGTAAAGCCCTTCATCCGTGTTGATACGGCAGATAACCGGTGTTTGCGCGCAGAAGTCCTGCCTTTTCATGGTGATAACGTCAACTGATGTGATCTTCATACATACACCCTCCATTCCTATTTCTCTGCTTGCCTTTTTCTGCTTGCCGATTTCTTCCTTCTGAGGCAATCCGGCCCTATCCGGTTATAACCCTTGCCAAGGCCGTACCTCATCAACACACCTCCCAGCTTTTATTTCCGGTTATCAAAAATCCCCGTTCCGGCAAGATTTTCCCTTGGCCCATACCAAAAACGGAAATATCACCGCCCCTTGACGGCGCCCACACACCGGGGCATAGGCGGGGTACTGTATCCACACAAAAGACATTAGTGCTTTCGCGGGCACAGCACTTATCTTAAAAAGTCCTTAAAATACTGTCCGTAGGTCTCGGTAATCCAGTCACAGTGCTCCAACATATAGAAATAGGCGTAGTCCCCCTGTCGGCCCCGGATGGCGTCAAAGATGCGCCTGTGCTGCTCCCATGCTTCCGTCTTCTGCCAGCTGCGGTGGGTGGGCGGCACAAAAGGAAGCTGATTAATGATTCTGGAGGTCTCCGCCAGATGCTTCCAGGTGTCCATCAAAATGGTATTATGGAGAGAGATCCAGATGCAGGTGTGAAAATCCATCTGCTGGGTGACTTCTCCCATGAGTGGGGAGAATACAAACTCTTCCTCCTCGTTTCCAAGGGAGAACTCCATCCGGGTAATGTCTTCCTCCGTGGCGCTCTCGGCAGACCACCGGGCCACCACGGGTTCGATGAGCCGTCTGGCCTGGGTGGACTGAAGAAAGACGGCCTGGTATTCTTCCGCCTGGTCGTGAAGCTCACCCTGCTCCAAGAGGCCCTTCCAGTCCACCACCACCGTGCTGCCCTTTCCCTTTCGGGTGCTGATGATGCCGGCCTCGGCTAACTGATTCAATGCCCAGCGCACCGTCACCCGACTGACCCCCAGCAGCTCGGCCAGTCGATTCTCGCTGGGCAGCAGGTCTCCCTGCTTCAGCTCGCCCGATCGGACCATGTCCTTGATGCTTTCAAAGGCCTGCTCCCGCAGTCTTTGGGGAACAATTTCCGGCATACGTCAACCAACCTTTCCTTTTGTCCTTCACATGGGTATGCGGTCCTAACCTGTATTATTAAAATACAAGTTTTTATTGTACTTGTCAATATATTTTGCGATTTTTGTAATATTATCATGTTTTAATTGCGAAATACTAGCTATTATATCCTATCCTGTATTTCGCAAATGTTACCCTGCCTTCTGTCGAAAAAGCCATGGCAATGACCCCGCAGCCCGCAAAACTGCCCAACGCTGTGCTCTTCTGGCACCCCGGCGCCCCCAGCCCCGCCTGGCCACCAAAAAAGCCGGGTAATGACACTGGGCTTCTGTTCCTTTTGGGAATTAAGAGGAATCACTGGAGGAGCCCACAAAAAATCAAACAAAAAACCTGCATAGAATAGCCTAATAAGCTATTCCAGCAGGTTTTTTGTTTGATATGATGGCAGGGGCAGAAGGATTTGAACCCTCGGCACGCGGTTTTGGAGACCGCTGCTCTACCAGCTGAGCTATACCCCTATTTCAAAAATGGTGGGCCTTCAGGGATTCGAACCCGGGACCGACCGGTTATGAGCCGGTTGCTCTGACCAGCTGAGCTAAAGGCCCATAATTGAAAGAATCCCTCATGCCATGCCGCCCGCAAGACGGCACGGCATGAAAGATCGATGGCTCCCCAAGTTGGACTCGAACCAACGACCCTGCGGTTAACAGCCGCATGCTCTACCAACTGAGCTATTGAGGAAAATGTGGAGAACCCACAGCGGCCCAAGAGGAGGACCGCTGTGGGAGGAGCCGGCATCGACCTACTTTTCCAGGCGGCTGCCCGCCAAGTATCATCGGCACAAGTGAGCTTAACTTCCGTGTTCGGGATGGGAACGGGTGGGACCTCACTGTCATAGACACCGGCCGTGTCTATCAAAGAACTGGTTTGCCAGCTCTCGATATTCTGTTGTTGTAGGGCCTTCGCCCTTTTGGGGTCCCCGCAAAATCGCAGATTTTGTGGGGTAGAGGAGGAGCAAGGGAGCGGGCAAAGGTTTCATGCCCGCAGGCATAGAACCGCAGCTTAGCGAACTTTGCTCCGACGTGGTGACCCGTGGGGGAATCGAACCCCCGTTACCGGCGTGAGAGGCCGGTGTCTTAACCGCTTGACCAACGGGCCAGGTGGTGCGCCTTCAGGGACTCGAACCCAGGACCCGCTGATTAAGAGTCAGCTGCTCTACCAACTGAGCTAAAGGCGCATGTAGAACGCGCTTGTGTGTGCTGCTGTCAAAGGTGGTGCGCCTTCAGTACGGAGCGATAAGAAAGGCTGTCAGTGGCAGGCTTTCCGCGGAGTGGCGTTGGCCCATGAGCAAGGCGAATGGCTGCCGCGCCTCGAACCCAGGACCCGCTGATTAAGAGTCAGCTTGAACACTTGCGGCATTGTCGCGTTGACCGCTC
>CALGIL010000008.1 GCA_937914895.1 uncultured Angelakisella sp. | reverse complement strand
AATCAGAAGCCACCCGTGCTTTCGTCAGGCAGGACAGGCGTCCCCCATCCCGTTCCCAATTGTCCATTGTCAATTGTCAATTGTCCATCGCCCTCCGCAGCTGGCCGCAGGCCGCCGCAATATCGCTGCCCAGCTCCCGGCGGACGGTGGCGTTCAGGCCCCGGTCCTCCAAAAGCTGGCGGAAGGCCCGGATGGCGGAATCCTTGCTCCGCCGGGTGCCCCGCTCGGCCACGGGGTTGACGGGGATGAGGTTGACGTGGCAGTTTTGTCCGGCCAGCAGCCGGGCCAGCCGGTCGGCGTGGGCCGGCGTGTCGTTGACCCCGTCGATAAGGGCGTATTCGTAGGAAATCCGGCGGCCGGTGGCCTCGTAATAGGCCTTGCAGGAGGCCATAAGCCGCCCGATGTCATACTTTTTATTGATGGGCATAATGGAGCTGCGGGTGGTGTCGTCCGCCGCGTGGAGGGACACCGACAGGGTGAGGCCCAGCTTTTTTTCCGCCAGGCGGTCAATTTCATCAGCCAGGCCGCAGGTGGACAGGGACACATGGCGCAGGCTCATGTTCCGGCCCTGGGGGCTGGACAGAATATCCAAAAAATCCAGGACGCTGTCAAAGTTGTCCAGTGGCTCGCCAATGCCCATCAGCACCAGGGAATCCACCGGTCCGCCCGTCTGCCGCTGGACCTCGTACACCTCCCCCAGCATCTCGCCGGCGGTCAGGCTGCGCACCAGCCCCCCCAGGGTGGAGGCGCAGAAGGCGCAGCCCATGCGGCAGCCCACCTGGGTGGAGATGCACAGGCTGCCGCCGTGGCGGTACTGCATCAGCACCGCCTCCACGCAGTTGCCGTCGGCCAGCTCCAGCAGGTACTTCCGGGTGCCGTCCTGCCGGGACACCTGGCACAGCCGGGTGCTCACCCCTGCAATCTCCGCCTGCCGGGCCAGCGTCTCCCGCAAAGCGGCGGGCAGGTCGGTCATCTGGTCAAAGGATATGGCCTGCTTTTGGTGCAGCCACTTAAAAAGCTGTCCCGCCCGGAACCTGGGCTGGCCCAGGGCGTCGGTCACCCACTGCTCCAGCCGGGGCAGGGGCATGGAGGATATGTCGGCGCGGTCCATCAGCCACCTCCCGCGGACCGATGGCGCAGCACCGCGATAAAGAACCCGTCCCCCCGCCAATCCGGCCCGGGGATGAGTGTCTCCATGGGCCGGTCCAGCACAAACGCGGGGTGTTCTTCCAGTGCCGCCTCCACCACCTGCTCGTTTTCCTGGGGACGCAGGGTGCAGGTGGAGTAAACCAGCAGTCCGCCCTCATCCAAATAGTTTAGGGCAGTACAAAGTATATTATACTGTGACACCCGGATTCCGTCCAGTCCCCGGGGGTTTTTGTAACGAATTTCCGGCTTTCGGCGGATGACCCCATACCCGGAACAGACCACGTCGCACAGCACCCGGTCAAACCTGCCCAGGTCGGGGTCGTACACCTGGGCATCGCCCACGGCCGTCCGGACCGACCCAAGGCCCAGCCGGGCCGCCCCCTCCTCCACCAGCCGCAGGCGGTTTGGATGCAGGTCCCGGGCCGCCACCCGGCCCCGGTCCCCCATGCGCTGGGCCAAGGTAAAGGTCTTGCCTCCCGGGGCGGCGCACAGGTCCAGCACCGCCATGCCGGGCCGGGGGTCCAGCACCGCGGCGCACCGCTGGGAGGATAAATCCTGCATATGAAAGAGCCCCCTGCCAAAGGCGGGGATGTCGGCGGGGGAGCCGCCGCCCAGGAGCTGGATGGCGTCGGGGTCCTCGGGGCAGGGCAGGGCCTCCGCCCCCTCTGCCGCCAGGGTGCGCAGCAGCGCCTCCCGGCTGGTGCGCAGGGTGTTTACCCGGGCAAAGGCGGGGGCCTTCTGCGTGCAGGCCTCCAAAAACCCCATGGCGGCGTCGGGGCCGTAGTCCCGCCGCCATTGACCGATGAGGGGTGCGGGCACCCCGTACTCCACCGCCGCGGCCATCAGCCGGTCCTTGGGACGGGGAAAATCGCAGTTTTTGCGCACAAAGGCCCGCAGCACCCCATTGACAAAGCCTGCCGCCCTGTCCTCGCCCAGTTGGCGGGTCAGCTGTACCGTCTCGTTGACGGCGGCGGAGGGGGGGACTGCGGGCATATACAAAAGCTGATAAAAGCCGCACCGGAGGATCTCCCGCACGGCCGGGGTCATTTTGCCCACCGGGGTTTTGCTGTAACACCCCATGGCCCAGTCCAGGGTCACGGCGCGTTCCAGCACCCCGTAAAACAAGGCGGCGGCAAAGGCGCGGTCCCGGCTGTCCAAATCCTCAAACAGACGGCCGGTGGCCAGGTTGGAGTAGGCCCCGTCCCGGAACACCTGCAGCAGGGCCCGGGCGGCGGCCAGGCGGGGATTATTCATTCGTTTCTCCTAACGTAGGTGGTCTTTTAGTCCCGCCGCCTGTTGCCGCCCACCAGCAGCACCAGGCGCAGCAGCTGCGCAAGGGAGGTAATCAGCGCCGCCACATAGGTAAGGGCCGCCGCGCTGAGCACCTTTTGGGTGCCCTTCAGTTCATCCTTGTCCAGAATGCCCTGGCTGTCCAGGGTGGCCATGGCCCGGCGGCTGGCGTTATACTCCACCGGCAGGGTAATCAGCTGGAACACCGCCACGCCGCCAAACAGCAGAATGCCCGCAAAGGCCAGGGTGGAGGAGTTGAAAATGAGCCCCGCGATGATGAGAGGCATGGACAGGGTGGACCCGATGTTGGTAATGGGGATAATGGCGTTGCGCAGGGTCAGCGGCGCGTAGTGCCGGGCGTGCTGGATGGCATGGCCCACCTCGTGGGCGGCCACCCCAATGGCGGCAATGGACGGGCTGCCGTATACGGTATCGGACAGGCGCACCGTCTCGGTCCGGGGGTCGTAGTGGTCGGACAGGCTGCCGGACACCCGCTCGATGCGCACATGGCCAAGGCCGTTTTCGTTCAGGATGCCCCGGGCCACCTGGTCGGCGGTGGCGCCCCGGCGGCTGCGCACCTGGGAATATTTTTTAAAATTGCTCTGCACCCGCATTTGGGCCCACAGGCCCAGCAGCACGGCGGGCAGCACCAGCACCAGATAGGTGTAGTCAAAGCCATAGTAGTAATAGGGCATGCGTTTTTCCTCCCGCTTCCCCCGGCGGGCGCGGTTTGCCGCGCCCTGTTCCGGGTCCTTCCCCCCTAGTATCCCACAAAAATATGAATAGCCTGTGTAAAATCCGTAATGGTTTTTAGGGACCCCGCCGCTTTCCTGCCCGGTTCATTGTTATCTGTTCATTGCAGTTGGTCCCCCGCCCCAAGGCGCGCGCCGTTGCGGTAGTCGGCGCCGGACATGCGGCCCTTGCCCTCGGGCTGCACCGTCAAAAGCTCCAGCGCCCCGTCGCCGCAGGCCACCGCAAGGCCCCGGCCCTCCAAAACGGTGCCGGGGGCGCCGCTGCCCGCCGTCACCCGGGTGGTGTGGATTTTCAGGATCTTATCCCCGACCTTAACCCAGGCCCCCGGCCAGGGGTTTGTCCCCCGCACCAGGTTATGCAGCTCCCGGGCGGGGCGGGCAAAGCGGAGCTCCCCCATGGATTTTTCCAGCATGGGGGCGGGGGTGGCCTCGGCGTCATTCTGGGGCACCCGGGGCACCCGGCCCGTCCCAAACAGCTTTAGGGTGTCCGAAAGGCACTGGGCCCCCAAAAGGGCCAAGCGGTCAAACAGCTCTCCGGCGGTCTCGTTTTCTCCCACCGGGGTTTCGGCCTTTAGAATCATGTCCCCGGTATCCATCCCCTCGGCCATAAACATGGTGGTCACCCCGGCCGCCGGGTCGCCGTTAATAACCGCCCACTGGATGGGGGCGGCCCCCCGGTATTGGGGCAGCAGGCTGCCGTGGACGTTGACGCACCCCAGGCGCGGGCAGTCCAGAATCTCCTTGGGCAAAATCCGGCCGTAGGCCGCCACCACAATAAGGTCCGGGGCTATGCCCCGCAAAAGCTCCAGGGCGGTGCCGTCCCGCAGCTTGGTGGGCTGGTACACCGGGATGCCCGCGGCCTGGGCCAGCGTTTTTACCGGCGGCGGGGTCAGGGTCATTTTGCGCCCCTGGGGCTTGTCGGGCTGGGTAAACACCCCCGCCACCTCATACCCGTCGTCCAGTATCCTTTTAAGGCACGGCACCGCAAAGTCCGGCGTGCCCATAAACACAATGCGCATGGTGCGGCCCCCTTCCCGGTCAGCCCTTGCTGACAATTTCATCCACTTCTTCGTCGCTGAGCATCCGGCAGTCGCCGTCCGTAAAGACAATGCCGTTGAGATGGTCGTTTTCGTGGACCAGGGCTCGGGCGCACAGCCCCTCCCCCTCGTATTCAAACCAGCTGCCAAAGCGGTCCTGGGCTTTAATCTTTACATAATTGGGCCGGGTGACCATCCCCCACTGTCCGGGAAAGGACAAGCACCCCTCAATGCCCGTCTGGGTGCCGGAGGTCTCCAAAATCTCGGGGTTGATAAACTCCTTGGGGCCCTCCCCCGCGTCCACCAAAAAGAGCCTGCGCAGCTTGCCCACCTGCACGGCCGCCAGCCCCGCCCCATCCTGCTCCTCCATGGTCTCGGCCATATCGTCAATAAGCTGCCCCAGCTTCCCATCAAACTCGGTTACCGGCTTACTCACCTTCCGCAAAATCTCGTCGCCCTCCAGCCTCATATTCAATCTCGCCATTCTTTGGACCCTCCAATCTTTCTATAAAATCTCCACCTGCGCAGAATAAGAAACACGTCCTGCGGTTCTTAGGTTTAAAGGCGTCGGCGCCTAAAAGCTTTAACCTTCACGCCTGCGCAGAGTGAGAAATACGCCCCGCGGTTCTTAGGTTTAAAGGCGTCGGCGCCTAAAAGCTTTA
>CALGIL010000007.1 GCA_937914895.1 uncultured Angelakisella sp. | reverse complement strand
CCTGTTCCGGGTGGGGGAGGAGGTGGGCTCGGTGCTCATCATCCGGAGGGGGCGCATCAAGCTTTGCAAATACGACGCCGACGGGAATGAATATATCCTGGATATTCTCCACGACGGGGACGCCATTTGGGAGAACCTTTTCCTGGAAAACGCCGTTTTTCCCTACTCGGCGGTCTGCCTGACGGCGGTGGAGCTGTGCGAAATTAGAAAAAGCGATTTTATCCGGATGCTGGCGGACCGCCCGGCCATTGCCATGAATCTCATCTCCCTGCTGACCCTGCGCCTGCAGGACGCCAACGAAAAGGCGCTGCTGCTGTCCATCCGGGACCCGGAGGTGCGCCTGGCGGGATTTTTGCTGGACCGGGACATCCGGTGCGTGGGGCCGGAGATCAGCCTGAAGCTGGAGGACATTGCCGCCAGCATCGGGCTGCGGCCCGAGACCGTCAGCCGGAACCTGAGCAAGTTTGAAAAGGCGCGCCTCATCCGGCGGCTGGGACAGGGGCGGATTTTGGTCACGGACCGGGCGGGCCTGAAAAAGGTGTACGAATCCGATCCGTAAAGCGGGCCGGGCATGAATAAAAGCATCCCTATGGAAGGACCTGCTGTCTGCCAAGTGCAGACAGCGGGCCCTTTTGTTGTTTTTGACCGGGCAAAACTTGACCGCAGTCAAGGAAATAACATCAAAATCCCTGTATGCTAATGCCAGAAAGGAGTGAGCGATATGTTGAAGGGAGCCATTCATTCCACCGAATCCTTCGGCTGCGTCGATGGTCCGGGCATCCGCTTTGTCATTTTTTTAAAGGGATGCAATATGCGCTGCCGCTATTGCCACAACGCCGACACCTGGGACCCTCATTCCGACGATCTGCGCACCGCGGACCAGCTGCTGGACCAGGCGGAGCGCTACCGCGGCTATTGGGGCAAGGAGGGCGGCATTACCGTCAGCGGCGGAGAGCCCCTTTTGCAGCTGGATTTTCTGCTGGAGCTGCTGCGCAAGGCCAAGGCCCGGGGCATTCGCACCGCCATCGACACCGCCGGCCAGCCCTTTACCCGGGCGGAGCCGTTTTTCTCCAAATTCCGGGAGCTGATGCGATACACGGACCTTCTCATCATGGACCTCAAGCATATCGATCCCACAGAGCACCGGAAGCTGACCGGCCAGCCCAACGACAACATTCTGGACCTGTTCCGGTATCTGTCCGACACCGGCAAGCCGGTTTGGGTCCGCCATGTCCTGGTGCCGGGGGTGACGGACGACGACGACTATCTGCGGCAGACCCGGGCGTTCATCCGCACCTTAAAAAACGTGGAAAAAATCGAGGTGCTGCCCTACCACTCCATGGGACAGTACAAATGGGAGGCCCTGGGCATCCCCTATCCTTTAAAGGGGGTGGAGCCCCCCGGCCCGGAGCGGGTGGAAAACGCCCGGCGCATCCTGCGCGGCGAGGACGAAAGGGCCCCCCGGGCGGTCCGGAAGCCCGCGGGCCAAAAAGTTGATTACAATCAAGGAAACAGCGGGCAATCTCCGCTAAACTATTCACAGCCCCGCAGCAGCGGACTGTGGGAAACCCAGTAAGGAGCAACGCGTGATGAAGCAGGAATGGAGAAGTTTTCAGGGTTCGCATTGGACCGACGACGTAAACGTTCGGGATTTTATCCAGAACAACTATACCCCCTACGACGGGGACCAGCGCTTTTTGGAAGGGCCCACCGCCGCCACCAACACCCTTTGGGAAGAGGTCCAGCGGCTGCAGCGGCAGGAGCGGGAGCAGGGCGGCGTGCTGGACATGGAGACCGAGGTGGTCTCGGGCATTACCGCCTATGGCCCGGCCTATATCACCGACCGGGGTCCAAGCTTGGAAAAGGTGGTGGGCCTGCAGACAGACAAGCCCTTAAAGCGGGCCTTTATGCCCTACGGCGGCATCCACATGGCCGAGCAGGCCTGCACCACCTACGGCTATACCCCCGACCCCCAGCTGCACAAAATTTTTACCCAGTACCACAAAACCCACAACCAGGCGGTTTTTGACGCCTATACCCCCGAGATGAAAAAAGCCCGCCACAACAAGATCATCACCGGCCTGCCGGACACCTATGGGCGGGGGCGCATTGTGGGCGACTACCGCCGCATCGCCCTGTACGGCATCGACTTTTTGGTGCAGCAGAAGCAGGAGGACCTGGCAAACTGCGGCTGCGGGACCATGACGGAGGATATCCTCCGCCAGCGGGAGGAGCTGGCCGACCAGATCCACGCCCTGCGGCAGATGCAGGAGATGGCGGCGGGCTACGGCTTTGACATTGCAAAGCCGGCAAAGGACGCAAGGGAGGCCGTCCAGTGGCTGTACTTTGGGTACCTGGCGGCCATCCGCAGCCAAAACGGCGCGGCCATGAGCGTCGGCCGTGTCTCCACATTTCTGGATATTTACATCCACCGCGACCTGGCGGAGGGGACCCTGACCGAGGAGGAGGCCCAGGAGCTCATCGACCACCTGGTGCTGAAGCTGCGGATGGTCAAATTTGCCCGGGTGCCCTCCTACAACCAGCTGTTTTCCGGCGACCCCGTCTGGGCCCCCCTGGAAACGGCGGGGGTGGGGACCGACGGCCGCCACA
>CALGIL010000006.1 GCA_937914895.1 uncultured Angelakisella sp. | reverse complement strand
GCGGAGGCGGCATGGGTCTGGGCGGAGGCGGCATGGGTCTGGGCGGAGGCGGCATGGGTCTGGGCGGCGGGCGCCGCGGCGGGGGATCGGGACGGAAGACGGGGGCGCACCAGGGACATGGAAAGAAAATGGGCAAAGCTTTTTCACCTCCTTTACCCCAGAGTATGACACAGGGGGAAAAGGGGTGCATTCCGGCGGCCTGCCCATAGGAATTGCGCCCGCGGCCCCGGCGGTGTATAATGACGCCAAAGCGGGACGCGGCGGCGGACCAAAGGAGGAGGAGGAGCCTATGAAGCCCCTGAAGGTGGCAATTTTGGGCGCGGGTAATATTGCAGGGAAGATGGCAAGGACCCTGGGAATGATGGACACGGCCGAGCCTTACGCCGTGGCCGCCCGGGATCTGGACCGTGCCCGGGCGTTTGCCGGGCAATATGGCATTTCCAAAGCTTATGGCTGCTACGGGGAGATGGCGGCCGACCCGGAGGTGGAGCTGGTGTATGTGGCCACCCCACATTCCCACCACTATGCCCACGCCAGGCTGTGCCTGGAGGCGGGCAAGCCTGTGCTGGTGGAAAAGGCCTTTACCGCCACCGCGCCCCAGGCCCGGGAGCTGGTGGAGCTGGGGCGCGCCCGGGGGCTGCTGGTGGCCGAGGCCATCTGGCCCCGGTATATGCCCCTGGCAAAAACCATCCGCCAGGTGGCGGAGGGGGGGATCATCGGTGATGTCACCTGCGTCACCGGCAGCATGGGCTCTCCGCTGACCCATGTGCGGCGGATGTGGGACCCCGCCCTGGCGGGGGGCGCTTTGCTGGACGTGGGGGTCTATGCGGTCAACTACGCCTTGATCGCCCTGGGCAGCGGCTACACCGGGGTCACATCAAGCGCGGTGCTGCTGGAATCCGGGGTGGACGCCCAAAACAGCATCACCCTGACCTACCCCGGGGGCCGGATGGCTGTTCTTGCCAGCACCATGACGGGCCTCAGCAACCGCGGCGGTACCATCCAGGGGGATAAGGGCTATGCCGTGGTGGACAACATCAATAACTTTGAGGCGGTGCGGGTGTACGACCAAAAGCGGAACCCGCTGGCCTGTTACACCCGGCCGGTCCAGCTGACCGGGTTTGAGTACCAGGTGGACGCCTGCGCCCGGGCCATCCGGGCGGGGGAGGTGGAGTGCCCCGAGATGCCCCACAGCGAGATCCTCCGGGTGATGGAGCTCTTTGACAGCCTGCGCCGCCAGTGGGGGGTGCGCTACCCCTGGGACGCCTGATCAGTCCCGGGCGCCCAGGATTTTGATGACGCGGTAGGTGTAATAGCGGTAGGTGGACAGGGGCCGCCAGTCGGCGTCATAGGTGTGGGTGGCAATCAGCACGTCCTCCGGGCCGGGGTGCGGGCCCGCCTGCACCACCAGCAGGCTGTGGCCGTAGGGCTGCCCGGGACCA
Source organism: uncultured Angelakisella sp. (assembly GCA_937914895.1). Classification (GTDB taxonomy): domain Bacteria; phylum Bacillota; class Clostridia; order Oscillospirales; family Ruminococcaceae; genus Angelakisella. The sequence goes on along the minus strand of CALGIL010000006.1, from coordinate 1,088 downwards.
AACCGCAGCTGGACGATGTCCCCGGGGACCGCCTCGCCCAGCGCCGCCTCCCGCCCATAGGGGCCCCGCCCCTGGTTGCGGACGAGGAAATTGTAGAGGTAGGTCACTCCGGTCCAGGCGGCGGCCCGGTCCTGAAGGGAGCGGTAGTACCAGCCCGTGTCCTTTGTGTAGTTCATGACGCCGCACCCGGCGTACAGACATTGGGAGATGAAGTTGGTGCAGTCTCCGCCCATATTTTCAAAATTCGCATAAAGGGGGTTGCGCCCATAGGCCCACTGATGGGCGTAGGTCACCGCCGCCCTGGGGTCGTATGCCATGCCGGATGCTCCTTTCGGGTTGCAGCGTGATGGAAGGGTCATCCCCATCCTATTCATAAAAGGCGGCATGCGGCACCACATAAAAAAGCCAAGCCGAGGCGTTCTGCCTGAGCTTGGCTTTTTCCAGGGGGGAAATCAGCCGCCCTGCTGACCCTGCTGGGCCTGGGCGTCAAATTTGTTTTTGGTCTGCTGGATCTGCTGGGCGGGGGCCTCCTGGGTGGGGTACCAGCCCTTGGCGGACATCTTCTGGTAAATCTCGCCCTGCATGCACAGGGATTCGTTGAGATTTTTATTGAAGGTCTGGGTCACCCCGGCGGTGGCCGATTCGATGGTGCCGTGCAGATACAGGTCACAGATGCCCTTGCTGGTCTGCAGCAGGTTTTCCATAATGGTCTTATCGTCCATAGTCGTTTTCCTCCCCTATACCAGCTGAAACAGCTGATCAAAGTTTTGCTGATGGCGGTTCATCATGGTTTGGGCAAAGCTTTTCAGTTCGGCGTCCTGCAGCTTGGACGCGGCGTCCTGGCATTGGGTTTTTTGAAACATCTCGTGGTGCATGGCATCTTCCAGATAGAGCAGCTCCTTGGGACTCATAAAATACCTCCTGTGTACGTTAATGCGGACGGTCACAGAGCACTGCGGCACGTTCCTGCCCATAGTCTTTGCCATTTTTGGCAGAACATACTTCTAAAAACCCAGCTTTGTCCAGAAAGTAGGGGATACCTTCGGGGTGGGGTGATGCCCTGCGGGCAGGGCCTGCGCGTACCGCTA
>CALGIL010000005.1 GCA_937914895.1 uncultured Angelakisella sp. | reverse complement strand
CAGGGATACTCAAAGCTGTCGAACTTGGTTTTGGGCAGGGCGTCGTGGTAAATCACGTGGTCAAACCCGGCCACAGCGCCGTAGGAGTAAGCCAGTCCAGCCTCGTAAAAACTTTTGTGTACGTCGGAAAGCCCGCTGTACACCCGCCCCGCGCCCACGGATACTTCGGAGCACAACTCGCTGGCCGTCAGGAAGACCGCCTCCAAAAGCTGCTTTAGCGTGCTGTCCGCGTCGTCGGCGCTTTGGGCGGCGATGCTGAAAAGAAGAACGCTTTTTACCGTTTGGGGGTTGCAGATAAACTCCACGGCGCAGTGCTCAAAGTCCGCCATGACCGTTTGGATAGCACCCACTTCCAGCAGCGTGAGCTGATCGGACATACCGTTTGGAAGGTGGTCCTCCAACGTGCCGTTCATCTGTAGTGAGAGGATGGCGACCCCATAAAAGGCATTGGGAATAAACTTCATCTCACAGCGACGCATGTGCTCCTGAAGGGTGTCGTCGTCATTGCTGGAATTATTTAAAAGGCGGTACTGCACGGTCTCCCGGAAGAAGGGCAGATTATCCTTTAAAAGCTGCTTGGTTCGCTTGTTTTCCTGGCGCAGGCGATCGATTCGGTCATTGACAAATCGAATTTCGTCGGGCGGGGCCGCTTCCTCCTCGTCGGAGACCGCCTGGACCATAGCCCGCACCGGGCTATAGAAGGCATTGGTGAGATAAAGTACCGCGAAGGCCGAGCAGATCAGGGCGAGGATGGTAATCATCCATACCCATATGATAATGGCGCCTACCTGGTTTTGAATCTGCTTTTGAGAAAATTGATAGACAAATTCCCAGCCGGTATCCTCCCAAGCCAGGGTAATACTCACCATTTTTTGATCCGGCGCGTTGACCCGCTTGCCAAAGAGAAAATTTCCATTTTCGTCCAGCACTATTTCCAAATGTGCTGTTTGAGTGGTATGCCCCAATGGCACTAATGGTCTTTTGCCTTCTTTAATAGAAGAAACAGGTTGTCGTGTTCATTAAAGACGATGGAGTTGAGCAGCCGCGCAAAATAGTTGGCGTCGAGCTGCACCACGATGGCGGTATTAAAGCTGCGGGCCATAGGGGGCGCGGGCTTGGTGACCACCAGGATGGGATCGGCATTTTCCTCGGCTACATTGAAAATGGTGTATAGCTTTTGAAAGCGATTTTCCCGCGTACGCTCCACCGCGTTGCGGATGATCTGGGCATCTGCAACGCCGTCCATGGGGAGGACCCGGGCGTCCACGCCGTTCATGTCAAGGAGAATATCCTGCCGGTCGTAGTAGACATAGAGCTTTCCCAGGTACTTATTGGCGGCGCGAAACTGATACAGCCTGGAGAAGACGTCCTCCCGGTCGAAGATGTCCAAAATTTTCATCCGGTCGGCAAAGCCCTGGATATCCCGGTCAAGCGCCAGCTGCGTCATGGAGCCGTCCATAACTTCCAGCACCTGCTGCAGGGAGTTTTTCAACTGCCCCAGGTTATTTTGGGCAGTCCGCATGGACTGGCGGGTAATCTCCGTGCGCACCAAAAGCGATACCGCAAAGGCGGTGGCCAAAAGCAGTACTGCTAAACAGATGGATAAGGAGGACAGAATCTGAAATTTAAACTGTGGCCGCTCTTTCCATTTTGCTTTCATACTTCAAAAATAAGGTCACTGAATTTTTCATAGTCGTGGAACTCCACACCGCAGTCGGGAAAAAGCCCATACCGTTCACCCAGCGTGTCCCGGTCAAAGTCAATCCGAAAGGCGTTTCCCCGCCAGATATCCCCCGCCTTGGGGGGGATGCCGGACAGACCGGCCAGCAGGGCGAAGGGAAGGAAACACTCGGCGCGCCAGCCTGTACACGGTGCGCCGCACGCTTGTTTGCCCCCCTGCACCGCCACATGGGTGCGGGTTTTCCGTTCCCCCCGGTACTGGAAGGGCAGCCAGCCGTGGTAGTCGGGGCGGTTGTTGGCCACCAAAAGGGGGAGCTCTGCCCCCAGGGGATTGAGTTCGTATTCAAAATAGAGCGGCATGGCCCTGTTGGGCTGCAAAAAGAGTTCCACCACATCTCCTTCATACAAGTTGTCAAAGTTTTCGGTCATGTGGGTGGCGAGCATACCGTCCCGGCAATCAAAACGGAAGTAGAGACCTGTGTCTGAATAGGCAGCACGCAAGGTGGTGGCCATAGACCCCTTCCCGTCCAGGGACACCAGGGGGTGTACTTGTAGCCCCGCCCAGGCGTGCGCATCGCCCAGGGGGAAATCGGGGGTCTTCGCCAGCCTTATTCTGTCAAACAAACCGTATCACCCGCCTGTACCGTTTCTGTTTGGCCGAAGGCCGTCATCCGGACGGCTTCGGCGCCGTCGTTGCGCGTGGTTACCCGGTGCTCCTCCACCGTCAGGCGGAGCTTGGCGCCCCCCAGTTGGAGGGTGAGCCCCACCTGGGTCCAGCCCTTGGGCAGGTGAGGGGAGACCGACAGG
>CALGIL010000004.1 GCA_937914895.1 uncultured Angelakisella sp. | reverse complement strand
GTGTGGGGATCATCCACCCGGATAAACTCGGTGTTGACCCGGTGGGGGAAGAGGGGGTGATGCTCAAACAGGGGGCCCCACCGGTACAGGTCAAAGGCGGCGGGGTCCTGCACACAGACCACCGCGTGGGGGTTGCCCATGGAGACGCAGGTGGCCCGGAAGGTCCGGTCCCCCACCTGGATGGGCTGGTCGATAAAGCGGCGCAGGGCGCTTTTGATCGGGATGGCGGCGGGGTCCAGAATGGCCGGCCCCATGTCCACCCGGACGGCGGACACTTTGCAGTCCTCCCCCAGGGTCATCCGCAGCTCCTTGATGCCCGCCGGGGTCTCCAGGGTGATTTGGGTTTTGGGGGTAAGGCCGTAGTCGTAGACATACTTGGCCACACAGCGGACGCCGTTGCCGCACATCTGCCCCTCGCTGCCGTCGGCGTTAAACATCCGCATCCGAAAGTCCGCCGTTCGGGAGGGCAGGATGAGGATGAGGCCGTCGGACCCCACCCCAAAATGGCGGTCGCTGACAAACCGCGCAAACACCTCGGGGTCGTTGACCGTTTCGGTAAAGCCGTTGACATAGATATAATCGTTGCCCGCGCCCTGCATTTTGGTAAAGCGGATCATGGGGCCGCCTCCTTTTGCTGCCGTAAAATGGCCAGACACCGCGCATACAGGTCCGGCATATGGGGGACCAGCTCCCCCCGTTCCTTCATGTCCCGGTACTCCTGGGGGGTGACCCATTTGGCCTCCAGCACCTCGTCCTCCTGCAGGGTCAACTCTTCGGCGCCGCCGTCCCAGCGGAACATCCAGCTGTCCAGAAAGCTGGCAAGGGAATCCCGGCGGCGGGTGTCCGCCAAAACGGCGTCCCCGGGGTCAAACCGCAGCCCCAGCTCCTCCTCCAGCTCCCGCAGGATGGCTGTGCGGCTGTCCTCCCCGGCGGTGGCGGAGCCCCCGGTGGTCTCCCAAAGCAGGCCGAAGGGCTTTTGGCCGTGGCGCAGGTCCACCAGCAGCCGGCCGGCGCTGTCCAGCACCCAGGCCGAGACCACAATATGGTAATCCCCCGATGTTAGGGGCGTGCCCCGCTGGTGGAGCCGGCCGGCGGGCTGCCGCCGCCGGTCATAGACATCCCAAAATTCCGGCATCCGCACCCGTCCTCTCCGTGGTTTTTATGGTTTATTACAGTGTACTGGTTTTGCGGGGCGGTGTAAACCCACAACCCGCCAAGAAAAAGTTTAACAAAATGTTAAATTTGGAATTTTTCAATAATTTTACGTCCCAGGGCTTGATTTTTGGAAAAAAACCAGTAAAATAGAATACAGATTAGCACTCAAAGATAAAGAGTGCTAATAACAACCAAATACATTACACTATCGGAGGGATCACAAATGACCATCAAACCGCTTGTTGACCGTGTCGTGATTAAGATGCTGGAAGCCGAAGAGACCACCAAGGGTGGGCTTATTCTGGCCAGCAGCGCCAAGGAAAAACCCGTTGTCGCCGAAGTCATCTCGGTGGGCCCGGGGGGCCTTGTGGACGGCAACCAGGTGGATATGTACCTGAAGGCCGGCGATAAGGTCCTCATCAGCAAATACGCCGGCACCGAGGTCAAGCTGGACGGCGAGGAATACACCATCCTGCGCCAGTCCGACGTGCTTGCCATTGTCGAATAACTTCACCCATTACTATGTAACTTAGGAGGAATCAGTTATGGCCAAACAAATCATTTATGGCGAGGACGCCAGAAAGGCCCTGCAGGCCGGCATCGACCAGCTGGCCGACACCGTCAAAATTACCCTGGGGCCCAAGGGCCGCAACGTGGTGCTGGATAAAAAGTTCGGCAGCCCCGTCATCACCAACGACGGCGTCACCATCGCCAAGGAGATCGAGCTGGAGGACGCCTTTGAGAACATGGGCGCCCAGCTGGTCAAAGAGGTCGCCACCAAGACCAACGATGCCGCCGGCGACGGCACCACCACCGCCACCCTGCTGGCCCAGGCCCTGGTGCGCGAGGGCATGAAGAACGTCACCTCCGGCGCCAACCCCATGGCCGTCAAAAAGGGCATTCAGGCCGCCGTCAAGGCCGCCGTGGATTCCATCACCCAGCACAGCCAGAAGATCTCCGGCTCCGAGGACATCGCCCGGGTGGCCACCGTCTCCTCCGGCGACGAGTTCATCGGCAAGATGATTGCCGAGGCCATGGAGAAGGTCTCCGCCGACGGCGTGATTACCCTGGAGGAATCCAAGACCGCCGAGACCTTCATCGACGTGGTGGAGGGCATGCAGTTTGACCGCGGCTACATCACCCCCTACATGGTTACCGACACCGACAAGATGGAGGCCGTCATCGACGACGCCTACATCCTTATCACCGATAAAAAGATCTCCAACATCCAGGAAGTGCTGCCCCTGCTGGAGCAGGTGGTGCAGGCGGGCAAAAAGCTGGTCATCATCGCCGAGGACGTCGAGGGCGAGGCCCTGGCCACCCTGCTGCTGAACAAGATGCGCGGCACCTTTACCTGCGTCGCGGTCAAGGCCCCCGGCTTTGGCGACCGCCGCAAAGAGATGCTTCAGGACATCGCCATCCTCACCGGCGGCGAGGTCATCACCGAGGATTTGGGCCTGGAGCTGAAGGAAGCCACCATCGCCCAGCTGGGCCGCGCCAAACAGGTCAAGGTCCAGAAGGAGAACACCATCATCGTGGACGGCGCCGGCGACAAGAAGGCCATCGAGGGCCGCATCGGCCAGATCAAGGCGCAGATCGAAGTGACCACCTCCGACTTTGACAAGGAGAAGCTGCAGGAGCGGATGGCCAAGCTCTCCGGCGGCGTAGCCGTCATCAAGGTGGGCGCCGCCACCGAGGTGGAGATGAAGGAGAAGAAGCTCCGCTTTGAGGACGCCCTGTCCGCGGCCAGAGCCGCCTGGGAAGAGGGCATTGTGGCCGGCGGCGGCGTGGCGTTTATCAACGCCCAGGCCGCCGTGGAGGCCCTGGCCGAAAAGACTGAGGGCGACGAAAAGACCGGCATCCGCATCCTGCTGAGAGCCCTGGAGGAGCCCACCCGCCAGATCGCCTTTAACGGCGGCATGGAGGGCTCGGTCATCATCGACACCATCCGGCGCTCCGGCAAGGCGGGCTACGGCTTTGACGCCTACAAGGAAGAGTACTGCGACATGATTGCCGACGGCATCCTGGACCCCACCAAGGTGACCCGCTCCGCCCTGGAGAACGCCGCTTCCGTGGCCTCCATGGTGCTGACCACCGAAAGCCTGGTGGCCGACAAGCCCGAGCCCGCGGCTCCCGCACCGGCCCCCGGCATGGGCGACATGGGCGGTATGTACTAAGCAAAGAACGGCCCATACAAATCCCAATACGCAAAGGGGACGCTTCCCACAGGGGGAGCGTCCCCTTTTTTGTGCGCCGGATTGTCCGCCCGCGGGCGCCGTGGCCCGGGGGTCAGATGAGAATGACGTTTGACTTGCGGATGGACAGCCGGACGGTTTGGCCCATGGACAGCAGGCTGCTCTTTTCAAACATAATGTCGGCGTTTATGTCCACGCCGTTGCAGCGGACGGTGTACCGGATCAGGTTGCCGTGGGAGATGCTGCCCACCACGGTGCCCTCCAGATGGAAGCGGGCGGCCTCGTCGTCGGATTCGATGTTGATGCGGACAATCTCGGGGCGGATGGCCACGTCCGGGCTGTCCACCGCCTCGCCGCAGGCCTTTTCAAAGTCGGCGGCGGACAGAATGTTGTAGTTGCCGATAAAGCTGGCCGCAAACTTGCTTACGGGGTGGGTATACAGGTCGGTGGGGGTGCCGGACTGCTCGATGACCCCCTGGTTAAACAGGTGGATGGTGTCGGACATGACCATGGCCTCGTCCTGGTCGTGGGTGACAAAAATGGTGGTCATGTCAAACTCCTGCTGAATCCGGCGGATCTCGATCTGCAGGTTGCGGCGGAGCTTTGCGTCAATGGCGCTTAAGGGTTCGTCCAGCAGCAGCACCTTGGGCTCGGTGACAATGGCCCGGGCCAGGGCCACCCGCTGCTGCTGCCCGCCGGAGAGCTGGGCGGGATAGTCCTGCAGCTTGTCGGCCAGGCCCACAATGCCGGCAATTTCGGTAATTTTGCGCTGAATGTCGTCTTTGGCAACCTTTTTCATGTTCAGGCCAAAGGCGATGTTTTGGGCCACCGTCATGTTGGGGAAGAGGCTGTACTGCTGAAAAACCATGCCGATGCCGCGCTTTTTGGGCGGCACGTCGGTAATGTCCTTGCCGTCCATGGTAATCCGCCCGTCACTGACCTCCTCCAGGCCCGCCAGGCACCGCAGCAGGGTGCTTTTGCCGCAGCCGGAGGGCCCCAGCAGGGTGGCCAGCTCGCCCCTTTCAATATTCAGGCTGATGTCAATCAGGACGTGGTTGGACCCAAAATATTTATTGAGGTTTTCAAACTGTATGTAGCCCATCGTCCGTCACCCCTTCTTTCCCTTCAGTTTTTTGCCGCGGCCTTCGTTTCCCTGCAGGTTCAGCATGATCAGGGTGATGACAAAGGTGGTGATCATGATGATGACAAAGACGGCGCTGGCCTTGGTGCTGGAGCTTTTCATGGTCAAAAACAGGTAGATCTGCACATTTTTGAAGGAGGTGCCGGCAATGTTGCGGATGAGCACATAGTCGCCGAAGATGATGCCCACCGCCAGCAGGGAGGAGACCATGATGCCCGAGAGGATATTGGGGACGATGACCCGGAAAAAGCCGTACAGCTTGGAGGCGCCCAGCACCTCCGCCGCCTCCAGCAGCATGGGCATGTTGACGGCGTGCATGCTGTTGCGGATGCCCTGGTAAATATAGGGCAGGATGATGATGCAGTAGGCGCCGGTAAGCATGACCAGCCGGTTGCCCAGCAGGGTGGGGGACGCGGCGTACAGCGAGATGATGCTCACCGACAAAATGACCCCCTGGATCATGTAGGGCAGCATGCACAGCATCTGCACCACCTTTTCCAGCTTGGGAAAGTAGATGATGGACACAAACAGGGCCAGCAGCACCAGCACCACCGTCAGCACGATGGGGACGATGCAGACGATGATGGTGCGCAGCAGCGACATCATAAAGTCCCGCTCGGTAAACAGCGCCGCGTAATTGGCAAGGGTAAAGCGCTCCGGCGTCAGGGTGGTCCACTTCTCAAACAGGGAATAGACGGCGGTAACCACCAGGGGGATCAGCAGGTAGACGACCACCAGAATGATGGTGACGGTGGAAAAGACATTCCGTCGCTTCACTGTGCGACACCTCCCCGTTTAGAGCTGCGCTTGACGATGTAGTTGTTGATCATGATGGCGCAGACCATCAGGACCATCATCACCACCGACAGGGCGCCGCCCATCTCCTTGCGCTGGGTGACGTCGCCCACAAACATCCCCGATACGTTGATGGGCAGCAGGGCGTAGTTGTTCATCAGCAGGGCGTAGGCGGTGGCGTAGGCGGCCAGGGCGTTGGCAAACAGCACGCTGATGGTGCCCAGAATGCTGGGCAGCAGCACCGGGATGCCCACCTTGCCCCAAAAGTCCAGGGGGCCGCCCAGATCGGAAGAGCACACGTCTGAACTCCAGTCACATTCCT
>CALGIL010000003.1 GCA_937914895.1 uncultured Angelakisella sp. | reverse complement strand
GGCTTTTAAGGCGGCGGTGCGGCTTTCCAGCGCCTCCTCAATGTCGGCGCGGACCCGGTTTGCCAGCTGGCCCATCACCGGGCGCTCCTGGGCGGACAGACCCCCCATCTGCTTTAAGATGGCGGTCAGCTCCCCCTTTTTGCCCAGGTACCGGATGCGCAGCTCCTCCAGGGCGCCCAGGTCGCCGGCGGCGGCCAGCTGTTCCAGCGCCGCCCCGCGGATGGCTTCCAATGCGGTTTTCATAGGTTTTTCCTCCAAACGTTTTTGGTGGCTTTACAAAATAAAAAAAGCCGCCCCATATCTATGGGACGAGCCTTGCTCGCGGTACCACCCAGCTTCCCGCCCCCGGGGGGACGGACACCTTCCTCGGCCGGTAACGTGGCCGCCTTCCGTCGCCGCCTACCACCGGGCCCGCAAAAAGGCCGGCTTCAGCGCCGCCGCTCATCAGTGAACTTCACAGCCGCCGTCCGGGGTCCCGCTTTCAGCCTGCGGCGGGGCCTCTCTGGTTGGGGACGAGGTGCGGATGCTACTCTCTGCATCATCGCGTTTTTTTGATTTACGCCCATCATAGCACAAAGATTTTGGTTTGGCAAGGGGATGCGTGGTGTGCTATACTGGGGACGGCACATACGCTAATATTGGCGTGTGCAGGACGGCCATAAACAGAACAAACGCTTTGATTTTTGGATAAAAAGCCGGAGGAGGGCGCCGCGCCATGAAAATGTCGGTGGGACTGGACAGCGTAAAAATTGACCGGGTGGCAAAATGCCTTAGGCGGGAGCGCTTTTTACGGGAGGTGTACGCCCCAAAAGAGCAGGCCCAGCTGGAGGCCCGGGGGATTCCGGCCCAGACGGCGGCGGGATACTTTGCCGCCAAGGAGGCCTTTGCCAAGGCTTTGGGCACCGGTCTGCGGGGGTTTTCCCTCCAGGAGGTATGGGTGGAGTACGATAAGCTGGGGCGGCCCAGGCTGAAGGTAACGGGGCGGGCAAAGCGCCTGCTGGGTTTGCGCAGGACCGCCCTGAGCATCACCCACACCGCCACCGACGCGTCGGCCGTCGTGCTTCTGTACCGGGGCTAGGGCCAAAAAGGAGGGGCTGCTGTTATGGAGTGCATCACCACCGCCAAAATGAAGGAGCTGGAGGCCAAAAACGCATCCCTGGGCCTTACCTACGGGGAGATGATGGACCATGCCGGGCGCCACGCCGCCCAGGTGGTCCTGGACCGCTATGCCCCCGTGGGCAAGCGGGTGCTGGCCCTGTGCGGCCGGGGCAACAACGGGGGGGACGGCCTGGTGTCCGCCCTGGCCCTGGCCCGCGCCGGCGCGGCGGTGGCGGCGGCCCTGCCCCTGGGGGAGCCCGCCACCCCCCAGGCCAAAGAGGCTCTGGCCCGGCTGGAGGAGTACGGCGCCGTCCCGGTGACCACCCAGCCGGAGGAGATTTTCCGCGCCATCGCCGGGGCGGACCTGATTTTGGACTGCCTGTTTGGCACCGGCTTTGGGGGCGAGGTATCCCCCCAGGTGCGCCGCCTGATGGAGGCGGTGGACCACAGCGGCGCCCGGGTGGTGTCCTACGACGTCCCCAGCGGGGTGGAGGCGGACACCGGCCGGTATGACTGCTGCATTCACAGCCATCTGACCATCGCCTTTCAGGCCCTAAAGCCCGCCCATTTGACCCACTGGCGGGGGGAGTACCAAGGGGAGGTGACGGTGGTCCCCATCGGGACGCCGCCGGAGGCGCTGTCCGGCTTTGACGGGATGCTCCCCGTTTTGGACCGGGCCTATTTTGCGTCCCACCGGCCCCGGCGCAGCGCCACCGGCCACAAGGGCAGCAACGGCACCCTGACGGTGGTGGCCGGGTCCCGGGAGTACCGGGGCGCGGCGGCCCTGGCCTGTCAGGCCGCCCTGCGGGCGGGGGTGGGCTATGTCCGCCTGGTGTCGGTGGAGGAGGTCTGCGCCCTTACCCTGGCCCGCACCCCCGAGGTGGTGTGCACCGTCTGCCCCCAAACCCCCGACGGCGCCCTGAGCCCCAAGGGGCGGGACCGCATCCTGGCCGCCGTGGAGCAGGCCGACGCCGTTTTGCTGGGCTGCGGCCTGGGGCGGGGCCCGGGCACGGCGGAGGTGGTGGGGGAGGTCCTGCGGGCGGCGGCCGTCCCCGTGGTGGCGGACGCCGACGCCCTGAACACCCTGAGCCAAAACCTCACCCTGTTTAAGGAGACAAAGGCGCCCCTGATTTTGACTCCCCACCCCGGCGAGTTCTCGCGCCTGTTTGGGCCGCATATCCATGAGGTAGTGCATAATCCCGTCCATTGGGCGCAGACTATTGCCAAAGAGTATGCGGTCACCCTGCTCCTAAAGGGCCCTTACAGTGTGGTCTGCGACCCCGAGGGCCGCGCCATGGCCAGCTTTTTGGGCAGCAGCGGACTGGCCCGGGCGGGCAGCGGCGATGCCCTGGCGGGACTGGTTGGGGCCATGGCGGCCCGGGGCCTTTCGCCCATGGAGGCCGCGGCCTGCGGGCTGTACCTCCATGGCCGGTGCGCAGAGCTGGCGGCGGAGGCGTGGACCCAGGAGTCCATGCTGCCCTCCGACCTTTGCGCCATGCTGCCACAGGTGTTCCGGGAGGTTTAGGCCCAGGGGTCCGGCCGCGGATACCCTCCCCCCCAGGGGGAGGACAAAGGAGGTATACGATGAAGCGAATCCTATCCGTCCTTGCCGCGGCGGCCCTGCTTGTCTCCATGGCGGGATGCCGGCAGGTAAAGGACATGACCACCGACTACAAAAAGCTGGTCAGGGACACCCTGGCAAGGGAATACAGCTTTGACGCGGAGATGTCTTACAGCGGCACCACCGCCGTCGGCCATATCCAAAAGACCGGCGAGACCGACATCCGGGTGGAATTTTCGGCGCCGGCCGCCTTTCAGGGGCTGGTGGTGTCCACCAAGGGGGAGGAGATCCAGGCGGAGTACCTGGGGATGGAGCTGGACCTGTCGGTCTTTGAGATCCCCACCCAGTCGGTGCTGACCCTGCTGCGGGAGGTGCTGGCCGCCCCCCAGCCGGACAACATCACCGTGGAGGTGGGGGAGGATACCGTCACCGCCTCGGGCAGCATCATCATCGCCTCCTACGAAATTGTCTTCGACAAGGAGACTATGGCCATCCGCAGCATCTCGGTGCCCTCCGCCGACGCCCAGCTGATTGTCAGCAACTTTGTCTTTGACGACTAAACCAAACACATCCAAAAGGACCCGCCGCCGGCGGGTCCTTTTTGTGTGCGGCGTGTTTTCAGGTGGCCGCGCCCGGGCCGGGGTGGATGTCGGCCAGCCCCTCCTGGTAGGCGTTCCACAGATCCATGGAAAAGTCCGTGATGACGGCCCCGCCCAGCTCGCTGTGCAGCAGGCCGGCCAGCCGGGCGCTGCGAAAGACGTGAATCCGTTCCCGGGAAAAGGTGTCGTCCAGGGTATACACAAGGCAGAGCTCCCCGGAGCACAGCACGGCCAGGTTTGCAAGGCCGCTGTCCACAATCTTTACCATGCCGCAGCGGCTGTCCGACAGGTATGCGTTAAACCTTTGCAGATAGTCCGCGCGCAGCTGGGGCGGAAAGGGCACCGCCCCGATAAGGGGGACAATGGCTTTACCCAGGGAGGAAAAGCGGTC
>CALGIL010000002.1 GCA_937914895.1 uncultured Angelakisella sp. | reverse complement strand
CCAGCTTTCCGGCGGGCAGAAGCAGCGCATTGCCATTGCCGGGGTGATTGCCATGCGCCCCGACTGCATTGTGCTGGACGAGCCCACCGCCATGCTGGACCCCCAGGGCCGCCGGGAGGTCATGAAGACCCTGCGCCGCCTGGCCCAGGAGTTTGGCATTACCGTGGTGCTGATTACCCACTACATGGACGAGGCTGCCCAGTGCGACCGGGTGGTGGTTATGGACAACGGAAAAATCATCCTGGACGGCGAGCCCCACCGGGTCTTTTCCCAGGTGGAGCGGCTGCGGGAGGTGGGGCTGGACGTGCCCCAGGTGACCGAGCTGATGCAGCTGCTGCGCCGGGCGGGGGTGGACGTCCCCGGGGACGTCATCAACGAAGAGGAATGTGTGGCGGCCCTGAGCAGAATTTTGGAGGCGGCGCAATGACGGCAATACGGACCGAACACCTCACCCATGTCTACTCGGAGGGCTCCCCGTTCCAGAAGACGGCGGTGGAGGATATTTCCATCGACATCCCCCAGGGGGAGTACGTGGGGGTCATCGGGCACACCGGCTCGGGAAAATCCACCCTTATCCAGCATTTTAACGGCCTGCTAAAGCCCACCTCGGGGCAGGTGTTTGTGGGGGACCAGGACATCTGGGCCGACAAAACCAAGCTGCGGGGCTTCCGCTTCCAGGTGGGGCTGGTTTTTCAGTACCCGGAGCACCAGCTGTTTGGCGAGACAGTGTATAAAGACATCGCCTTCGGCCCCGGCAACATGGGCCTGGAGGAAGGGGAGATTGATGCCCGGGTGCGCCAGGCGGCCCGGTTTGTGGGCCTGAAAGAAGAGTATTTGGACAAAAGCCCCTTTGAGCTTTCCGGCGGGCAGAAGCGCCGGGTGGCCATTGCCGGGGTGCTGGCCATGGAGCCCTCGGTGCTGATTTTGGACGAGCCCACCGCGGGCCTGGACCCCAGGGGCCGGGACCGGATTTTGGGGGAGATTAAGGAATACCACCAGGAGAGGAAGACCACCATTCTGCTGGTGTCCCACTCCATGGAGGACATTGCCCGGTACGCCACCAAGGCCATGGTCCTGAATAAAAGCCGCCTGCACTGCTACGACACGGTGGAGGAGGTCTTTGGCCGGGCCGGGGAGCTGGCGGACATGGGGCTTTCGGTGCCCCAGGTGTCCCGGGTCTTTTTGGCCCTGGGGCCGCGGTACGGCCTTGACCCCCATGTCTATACCGTGGAGCAGGCGGGAAAAGAAATTCTGGACCGTCTGGGCAAGGGGGTGGGCGCGTGATCCGTGACATCACCATCGGGCAGTATTTTCCCGGGGAATCCCCCGTCCACCGCCTGGACCCCCGCACCAAAATTCTGTTGGTCTTTGCCTACATCGTGCTGCTGTTTGTGGCCTCCAGCCCGTACAGCCTGCTGGCGGGGGCGGTGTTTGCCATGGTCTGCTACCTGGTCAGCCGCATCCCCCCCCGGATGATTCTCAAAAGCGTGCGGCCCATGGTGCCCATTGTCCTCTTTACCGCGGTGCTTAATATGCTGTTCATCCAGGGGGATGTGCTGTGGGAGTGGTGGTTTATCCGCATCACCCGGGAGGGCCTGCGGACCGCCGTCTTTATGGCGGTGCGCATCATCTTTCTCCTGGTGGGCTCCAGCCTTCTTACCTACACCACCTCGCCCATCGCCCTCACCGACGGCATCGAGCGTCTGTTAAGCCCCCTGAAGCGCCTGGGGGTGCCGGTCCACGAGCTGGCCATGATGATGACCATCGCCCTGCGGTTTATCCCCACCCTTATCGAGGAGACGGACAAAATCATGTCCGCCCAAAAGGCCCGGGGCGCGGATTTGGAATCCGGGGGAATCATCCAGCGGGCAAAGGCCCTCATCCCCATCCTCATCCCTTTGTTTGTGTCCTCCTTTCGCCGGGCGGACGAGCTGGCCCTGGCCATGGTCTGCCGGTGCTACCGGGGGGGCGAGGGCCGCACCCGGATGAAGCAGCTGAAGCTGGGCACGGGGGACTTTGTGGCCGCCGCCCTGATGACGGGGCTGTTTGCGGCCGTCCTTTGGCTGAATATCCACTGCGGATTTTAGTCTGTTTTACCCAAAAGCCCGGTAAAAATTGCCAGGGAGGTGCCCCATGGAGGTGCGGAAGTACCAAATGACCCTTGCCTTTCGGGGCACGGCCTACCACGGCTTTCAGGTGCAGCAAAACGCCCGCACCGTCTGCCAGACCTTTCAGGACGCGGTGGAGGCCGCCTTTGGGGTGCGCTACCCCGTCAAGGGGTGTTCCCGCACCGACGCGGGGGTACACGCCAACCGCTTTGTGCTGACCATGGACTGCCCCCAGGCCCTGCCCTGCGGCGCCATGGTCCGGGCGCTGAACAATCGCCTGCCGGGGGACATCGCCGTGCTGGACTGTGCCTTGGCCCCCCCGGACTTTCACCCCCGGTACAGCTGTTTGGGCAAGCGGTACATCTACCAGATTTGGAACAGCCAGGTCAAAAACCCCTTTTTGGAGGATTTGGCCTTTCAGGTTCGTAGCGTAATAGATACCGGCCTTGCAAACCGGGCCGCCGGGATGTTCCTGGGCCGCCGCGATTTTTCCGCCCTGTGCGCCGCCGGGGGCGGTGTGGAGGACCGGGTGCGCACCGTCTGCGACTGCCGGGTGGACCGCCGGGGGGACCTTATCACCCTCTCGGTGACCGGGGACGGCTTTTTGTACAACATGGTGCGGATTTTGGCGGGCACCGTGCTGGAGGCGGCCTTTGGCCGGCTGGCGCCGGAGGAGATTGCCGGCGTGCTGGATTCCCGGGACCGGGGCCGGGCCGGCCCCACCCTGCCCCCCCACGGCCTTTTTTTGGACCGGGTGTTTTACGACGCCGGCGCTTTGGCGGCGGAGTGCCCCCACTGGCAAAAGGAGGTGGTCCGCCATGGCGCAGACCACCCAGTTTGATAAGCTGCGGCGTCAGCGCCGCCGCAAAAAGCGGGTCCGGCGGCTGATTACCGGCGCCCTGACCCTGGCGATTCTGGCGGTGGCCCTGCTGGGCGCGGCGGTGGTGTACCAGCTGGACCTGGCCACCCAGGTGCAAAATTTTGCCGTCTCCGCCTTTAAAACCGGCGGCGGCTTTCCCGTCTCCACCCGGGACATCCGGGTGCGGGCCGTCCATTCCATGGGCCGGGATGTGGTGGTGGTGGCCGATTCGGGCACCTTTGTCTATAATAAAAACGGGGCGCTGCTTCTTTCCCGCATGAACCAGTACACCCAGCCGGTGGTGCGCATCAGCGGCGGCAAAATTTTGACCTACGACCTGGGGGGCCACGGGGTGCGGGTGGACAACAAGGCCAAGGAGCTGCACACCATGACCACCGACGGGCGGCTGTACGCGGCGGACCTGGCCCCCTCCGGCCACCTGGCCACCGCCGCCTCGGCCGAGGGCTTTTTGGCCCATGTGACGGTGTACAGCCCCACTTTTGAGGAGCGGTACAACTGGTACACCAACGAATGCTACATTACCGACCTGCGCCTGTCCCCGCGGGGGGACCGGTTTTGCGCGGCGGGGGTCAGCGGCGGCGGGGACGGACGCCTGGTGGGCCAGCTTTGGTTCCACCACACCGGCAAAAAGGACGAGGCCGCCCAGGTGCTGCTGCCTGGCGAGCTGGTCATCTCCCTTGCCTGGACCCCGGACAGCCGGGTGCAGGTGGTCACCGACCGGTCCGCCTACCTTTACGACCAGGACGGCGGCCAGGTGGCCCAGACCCCGCTGCCCGGGGGCATCACCCACGTGGAGCAGAGCCCTGACGGCGGGCTGTACCTGGCCCACGGCGACTACCGCAGCGCCGGCGGCGCGGTGGTGGAGGCCTACGACAAGGACCTGCGGCACACGGGCAGCTACGCCACCGACCGCCGCATCCTGTCCCTGGAGGCCGGGGACGGGCGGCTGCTCATCCTTACCGAGGGGCGGCTGATGCTGGGGGACGCGGACCTTGCCCAGGTGCAGCAGCGCCGGGACGCCGACCTGTACTATGTGTGCGGCGCAGGGAATATGATTTATGGAATTACGCCCCAGGGGCTGATCCGCGAGGAGCTTTGACGCGGACACGCCCCGCCGGACGGATGGGAGACAGCCATGGAACTGACAGTGAGCATCGCCCTGGACATCATTTTGGTCGTACTGATGATCTCCATTGTTTATAAAAGCTATCGCCGGGGTTTTCTGGCGTCTTTGTTTAACCTGCTGGGGACGGTGGTCAGCTACACCCTGGCCGCCATGTTCAGCCGCCCCATCAGCGGCTGGATTTACGACTCCTTTATCGAGGAGCGGGCCGTGGCCGCCATTGAGGGAAAGCTGGCGG
This sequence comes from uncultured Angelakisella sp., assembly GCA_937914895.1. Taxonomy (GTDB): domain Bacteria; phylum Bacillota; class Clostridia; order Oscillospirales; family Ruminococcaceae; genus Angelakisella. The sequence goes on along the minus strand of CALGIL010000002.1, from coordinate 8,122 downwards.
AGGTCTCGGTGGGGGGGAGGACCCTGGACAACCTGGCCGGCTTTGCGGAGATTGCCGACTTTCGGGACACCCTGGTCCGGGGCATTGCCGGCGCCCTGGAGGAGGTCTGCCCGGGGCTGGAATTTTTTTCCCGCAGCAGCAGCGCGGATACCGCCGCCTCGGTGCTGGACCAGATCCGGGACGGCACGGCCATAGCCCAGGCCGTGGCCGACAGGGCGGTGGAGCCGGCAGTCATCAATATCCTGAGCATCGGCGTCTTTTTTGTGCTGTTTTCGGTGGTCATGTTTGTGGTGCGGATGCTGGTGCGCATGGGCCGGGGCGTCAACCATGTGCCCCTGGTGGGCGGGCTCAACCGCCTGGCGGGGCTGGCCCTGGGGGTCGTTTACGCGGGGATGCTGGGGTATGTCCTCTCCCTGGGCCTTGCCCTGGTGGCGGGCCTGTCGGGGGACGCCATCCCGTTTCTGACCATTCCAATTCTGGAGGATACCCACCTCATCTCCCGGCTTATCAGCCTGCGGCTGGGCTAGCGGTACAAACCGGATTTTGACAGTACGGCGTTTGCGGAAAGGACGTTTTCATTGAGACATATTCCCAATCTTCTGTCGGCGTTTCGCATTTTGCTCATCCCCTTTATCCTGCGTGCATATCTTCACGCCACCCAGCTTCAGGACTATGTGCTGGCCGGTGTATTGCTTGGGGTTTCGGGTATAACAGATATTGCGGACGGATACATTGCCCGCAAGTATCAGTTTGTTACCAATTTGGGCAAGGTGCTGGACCCCATTGCAGACAAGCTGACCCAGATTGCGGTGGCGGCGGCGCTGTGGATGCGCCACCCGTCCCTTTGGCCCCTGCCGGCGTTTTTGCTGGTCAAGGAGCTGACCACCGCGGCCTGCGGCGTTTGGATGTACAGGCGTGCGGGCGTGGTGGGCTCGGCCAAGTGGTACGGCAAAATGGCCACCATTGTCTACTATGTGGTCATGTTTCTGCTCATCATTTTTCCGTCCCTGCTGGAGGGGCCCCGCGCCTTTGTTCCCCTGGCGCTGGTGGGCCTTGCCATGGTGTTTGCCGGGGTGCGGTATGCGGTGGACTTTCGCAAAGAGCTTGGGAACCGCAAGTCCTGAGCCCGCCCCGGCGTTTTTCCCCTGCAAAAAATAGGAAGCGCGGTTTTTTAATCAAAATTGCCAGACTGTTCACAGGCAGTTCACAGGACGCGGATATACTGACCATCATGAAGAATGTTTCTGTCCATTGCGACATGTCATATAGAGAAGAAGGGAACCATATGAATTTTGAAAATATGATGTGCTCCAGGTGCCATAAAAGGATGTCCGTGGTCTATATGACCAGGCTGGAAAACGGCGAGACCATCAACGAGGGCCTCTGCCTTAAATGTGCCCGGGAGCTGGGTCTGAAGCCGGTGGATGACATTATGAAAAAGATGGGCATTACCGAGGAGGACATCGACGCCGTCAGCGACCAGCTGATGGAGACCATCGGCGGCGAGGACGGCGAGCTGTTTGAGCAGGTGGGCGCCATGCCCTTTCCCGTGGTCCAGGACCTGCAGGGGCAGGAAAGCGGCCAGGAGCGGGGAGGAGATCTGACCGAACCCCGCCCCCGGGGCCGCGACTACGGCCCCCGCCGGGGTGCCCAGGCCGAGGAAAAGCGCCCCAGCTATAAATTTTTGGACGGCTTTTGCGAAAATCTGACCCAGAAGGCCCAGGAGGGCCGCATGGACACCATCATCGGCCGGGACCAGGAAATTTACCGGGTGGTGCAGATTTTAAACCGCCGCACCAAAAATAACCCCTGCCTTATCGGCGAGCCCGGCGTGGGCAAGACCGCCATTGCCGAGGGCATTGCCCAGCGCATTGTCGGCGGCAAGGTGCCGCCCCGCCTGCAAAAAAAGGAAATCTACATGCTGGACCTCACCGGCCTTGTGGCCGGCACCCAGTTCCGGGGCCAGTTTGAAAGCCGGGTCAAGGGCCTGGTGGCCGACGTCAAAAAGCACGGCGACGTCATTTTGTTCATTGACGAGGTACACACCCTGGTGGGGGCCGGCGACAGCGAGGGCAGCATGAACGCCGCCAACATCCTCAAGCCCGCCCTGTCCCGGGGGGAGATCCAGGTCATTGGCGCCACCACCTTTGACGAATACCGCCGGCATATTGAAAAGGACGCCGCCCTGGAGCGCCGCTTTCAGGCGGTGCGGGTGGCGGAGCCCACCATTGACGACACCGTGGCCATTCTGCAGGGCGTTAAGGGCTATTACGAGGCATACCACCGGGTACAGGTCAGCGACGACCTGACCCGCCGGGTGGTGGTGCTGTCCGAGCGCTACATCAACGACCGGTTTTTGCCCGACAAGGCCATCGACCTGTTGGACGAGGCCTGCTCCTGCGCGTCCCTGGAAAGCCCGGTGCTGCGGGAGTACGACGGCCTTGCGCGGGAAAAGCTGGAGCTGGACGACGAGATCGACCGGCTGGAAAAGGCATCGGCCCAAAGCTCCGACGACACCGCCTACCAGCGGCTGGCGGAGCTGAAGACCGACGCAGCCCGGGTCCAGGGCCGGATCGAGGCCGTCTCTCAGGCGGCGGCCAACGTCCAGGTGACCGAGGAGGACCTGGCCCAGGTCATCGAGCTGTGGACCGGCATCCCCGCCAGCAAGGTGCGGGAGACCGAGGCCCGGCGGGTGGCCAACCTGGAGCAGAGCCTGGGCAAAAAGATCATCGGCCAGGAGGAGGCCGTGGCCATGGTGGCCGCGGCGGTGCGCCGCAGCCGGGTGCGCCTCAGCCCCCGCAAGCGCCCCGCTTCCTTTATCTTTGTGGGGCCCACGGGGGTGGGCAAGACCGAGCTGGTCAAGGTCCTCAGCCAGGAGCTGTTTGACAACGTGGAGCCCCTCATCCGCCTGGATATGTCGGAATTTATGGAAAAGCACTCGGTGTCCCGGATCATCGGGTCGCCCCCCGGCTATGTGGGCTACGACGAGGCCGGCCAGCTGACCGAAAAGGTCCGCCGCCGCCCCTACTCCATCGTGCTGCTGGACGAGATTGAAAAGGCCCATCCCGATGTGATGAACATCCTGCTGCAGATTTTGGACGAGGGCCGCATCACCGACGCCCAGGGGCGGGTGGTGTCCTTCGAAAACACCATTATGATTATGACCTCCAACGCCGGCAGCGAGCGCCGGGAGGCCGCCCTGGGCTTTAATAAACAGCCCTTCGAGATGGCAAAGGATAAGGCCCTAAAGGCGCTTTCCGAATTCCTGCGGCCGGAATTTCTGGCCCGCATTGACGAGGTTGTGGTCTTTCGTCCCCTGGACCAGGGCGACTTTGAAAAAATTGCCGCCCTGATGCTGGATGAGCTGAAGCCCGCCCTGCTGGAGCGGGGCGTCCACTTCGACTATAAGCCCGAGGTGCTGGCCCTGGTGGCTAAAAAGGCCTACGGACACAAAAGCGGCGCCCGGGACATCCGCCGGGTCATCCGCAAAGAGGTGGAGGACCCCCTCAGCCTGACAATTGCCACCGCTCAGGACCCCCCGGCCCTGGTGCTGGTGGAGCCGGACGAGGCGGGGGAGAGCCTTGTCCTGCGCACGGAGTGACCCACCGCCCCACCCCATTTGCAACCGTATTGAGAAGAGAGGAAGAAAAACATGGCAGAACCTACCACCTTGCCTACCCAGGCACCCCAGCAGGAAAGTCAGCCCCCGGCCGCCGAAACGCCCCCCATGGGCCCCATTTTAAAGCCGCCCAAAAAGAAGCGCAAATGGAAGCGCTGGGCGGTGCTGGCCGTGGTTTTGCTGGCCATTGGATTTTTAATTTACACATCGGTGATGAAGGCCCTGGCAAAGCCGGTGGTGCTGTACACGCCCTCCACCCGGGAGGACATCGATTCGGTCATCTCCGCCACGGGGTCCATTGTGTCCGAACAGACCAAAACCTACTTTGTGCCCGCCTCGGTCAAGGTGCGCACCGTCAACTTTAAGCGGGGGGACCAGGTGCAGAAGGGGCAGGTGATTGCCACCTTTGATATGAGCGACCTGCAAACCAGTCTGCGCAAGGCGGAAATCGCCCTGGAAAACGCCCAGCTGCAGTACGACGACACCATGGAAAACCTGGACGATTCCACCTACGAGCTGAGCAAGGTCAGCAGGAACATCCGCAAGGCCAACGCCGACCTGACCAACCTGGAAATTGCCGAAAAGTTTGCCAGAGAGGGCAAGTCCGCCAACGACATCGAGGACAGGGACATCAGCACCCTTGTGGGTACATATGACGAACAAACCCTCCACGAAATGGCCGACGCCATGGCCAAGCAGGTGGCGGCCCTGCAGCAGCAGCGCCAGGGCCTGCGGGAGCTGGACATGTCCGAAAACGCCATCAAACAGCTGGACAACAACCTGGAAAGCCTGCGGCTGCAGGTAAACGACGTCAAAAAAATGATCAACGAAAGCGCCGGCGGCATTGTGGCCGACTTTGACGGCGTTTTGACCCAGCTGAGCCTGGTGGAGGGCGCCACGGTGGCCCCCGGCATGAACGCCGCGGTGCTGGAGGGCAACCAGGAGATAGACCTCTCCTTCTCCCTGAACAAATACGACATCCAGCGCCTGGCCCTGGACCAGGAGGCCGCCATCACCTTTGGGCCCCATACCCTCAGGGGCACGGTGGTCCACATCGACGGCGCGGCCACCACCGCGGGCGGCAGCCCGGTGGTGTTTGCCCGGGTGCGGGCCGAGGACCCCGACCACTTCCTGAAGCTGGGCATGGAGGCGGACCTGGACATCCTCACCGAATCCCGCCAGGGGGCGGTGGCGGTGCCCATTGAGACGCTGAAGACCGACAAGACCGGCGACTATGTCTACATCCTGACCCCCACCACGGGCGAAAAGGCCAAAAAGGGCGAGTTTGACATGGTCAAGACCTATGTAAAAGCGGGCATTTCCGACGACACCCACATCGAGATCCTGGAGGGGGTCGCCGAGGGGGACCTCATTGCCACCGTGGTGCCCAAGGGCGTCGAGGGCGGCATTGTGGTCACCGGCGTCCCCGGCTCCAGCAGCGGTGGGATGCTTCAGCTGCCGGGCGGCGTGACCATTCAGCAGCCCGACACCATGGAGTAAGGGCCTATGCTTATCTTTGAAAACATCAAAATGGCGGTCGAGAGCATCAAGATCAACCGGATGCGCTCGTTTCTGACCATGCTGGGCATCATCATCGGCATCACCGCCGTCATCATGATCATCGCGGCCGGCGACGGCGCCAAGGAATCCATGATGTCCAGCGCCCAGGACATCGGCTCCACCACCCTGATGGTCAATGTCAACACCCAGGAGGCCGAGGCGGGGGAGGGCATTACCATGGAGGACGTGGAGGCCGTCCGGGCCCTGAGCGGGGTGGCGGCGGTCTCCCCCCTGGGCCAGGGGGTGGGCCAGGTGGCCTTTGAGCGCCACGACAGCTTTGCCATTCTGTACGGCACCTCGCCGGATTTTGAGTCCATCCAGCAGGTGGACATGGTGGCGGGGCGGTTCTTTTCGGAGGAGGACTACCTGGCCGGCCGCAATGTGGTGGTCATCGACGACCTGACGGCCCGGAAGTTTTTTGGCACCTCCAACGTGGTGGGCATGAGCGTCAGCCTGTCCGTCAGCGGCGGGGGCGGCCGCAGCACCCTTAAGTGCAAAATTGCGGGGGTGTCCAAAAGCCCCTACGCCAGCTACGGCATGGATTTTGAGGGTATGCCCGGCACCCTGTACATCCCCTTTACCACCCTGTCCGACGCCCAGGGGGGCGGCAGCACCGTGGATTCCCTGTATATCCGCACCGAGACCGAGGAGCAGAAGGACGCGGTGTCCGCCAACACCCGCAGCCTGCTGGAGGCCCGGCACAACGCCCGGGGCCGCAGCGTCTATATGGTTCAGGACCTGATGCAGCAGGTGGATATGATCAACAGCATGATCGGCATGATCCAGACCTTTGTGGCCGCGGTGGCCGCCATTTCGCTGCTGGTGGGCGGGGTGGGCGTCATGAACATCATGCTGGTGTCGGTCAGCGAGCGGACCCGGGAAATCGGCATCCGCAAGGCCTTGGGGGCCAAAACCGGCGCCATTATGCAGCAGTTTTTGACCGAATCGGCCATTCTGTCCCTTATCGGCGGCGCCATCGGGCTGGTCCTTGGCTATCTGGGCGCCTTGGGCATCTGCTCCCTCATTGATGTGACGCCGGTGTTTACGGCCAGCTCCATTGTCATCACCCTGGTATTTTCCGCTGCGGTGGGCATTTTCTTCGGCATCTATCCCGCCAGGCAGGCCGCCCGGATGAGTCCCATAGAGGCCCTGCGGCACGAATGATGGTGCAAAATCCCTTCTCCGCACGGGGGAGGGATTTTTTTGCGGCATTTTTGTCCGCCGGGGGCAATAAAATGGAAAAAGATTGCCACAGTATGAACAAGGCGGGTGCCCGGCCCATGGCTTTTTGTCGGCGCGGTGACCGGGACAGAAGAGAAATGGATGGAAGGATTGCACTTACTGTTCTAATGTGATACAGTACAGTCGGTACATATCGAGCCGGACCCACCGGCCGGAAGGGCGGACAAAGGACATATGGCGACAATGATCAAAACCACAAACCTGCGCAAGGTGTACCGCATTGGCACCGAAAAGATTGTGGCGCTGGACAACATCAACCTGGAGGTGGAGGAGGGCACCGTGTGCTGCATCCTGGGCACCTCCGGCTCGGGCAAGTCCACCCTGCTCAATCAGCTGGCCGGCCTGGAAAAGCCCACCCGGGGCGAGGTGGCGGTCCGGGGGCGGCGCATTTCCAAAATGACCGAAAAGGAGCTGGCGCTGTTCCGGCAGCAGAGCATCGGGTTTGTCTTTCAGTCCTACAACCTCCTGCCCGGCATGACGGCCATCGAAAACGTGGCCCTGCCCCTGACCTTTCGGGGGATGCGGCGCCGGGAGCGGCTGCGCCTGGCGGAGCGGATGCTGACCCAGGTGGGCCTTGGGGACCGGAAGAAGCACAACCCCAACGAGATGTCCGGCGGCCAGCAGCAGCGGGTGGGCATTGCCCGGGCCTTTGTGACAAACCCCGCGGTGGTGTTTGCCGACGAACCCACCGGCAACCTGGATACCCACACCACCAAGGAGATTATGACCCTGTTTTTGGATTTTTCCAGGCAGAAGGGCACCACCATCATCCTGGTGACCCACGACGCCAGCCTGGCAAATTATGCCGACCGCATTGTCACCATTGTGGACGGCCGGGTGGTGGACGACAAGCCCAACCAGTCCCTGTACGACGCAGAGCGCCGGCAGGCCGACGCGGAAAAGGCCTGGGAGGAGGACCGGATGCCGCCGGAGGGCCTGGCCCTTTTGGGGCCGGGCGGGGCGGAGGGACCGGGGGCCCCAACCGCCGGAGAGAAAAGCCAGGCGGCGGACCCGCCATTTCATACAGCCGAAGAGGCAACAAAACAGCCGAGCATGGGAGGACAAAGCAAGTGAAGACTGGAGTAAGGGTAGTAGCGCTGATTTTGGCGGGTCTGATGGCCATCGGGGGCCTGGGCAGTCTGTTTCAGGTCATTGCGCGGGCGGATACACCGTCCATGCAGTACCTCATCGACGAGGTGCGGGATGCAAGCGGAAACGTTACCTATAACCGTATAAATGATGCGGGAACAAAAACCCCTGTCATCGGGAATGGCCGTGGGTCCTCCCGATACGAGGTAGATTTTACATTGCATATTACGGACCCGGCCGGAACGTCCCTGAGCCAGATTAAAAGCGGCGAGACGAATCTGCTGCAGGTATTTTTACAGGGGAGCAGCTTTAGCGCCATAGGACTGAACGACACGAAATATACCATTACCAATCAAAGCTATAATAATGGCCAGCTGACTTATACAATCAAGCTGACGGGTGTGCAGTACAGCGGTACGGGCAACACCCTGGAGGTTGCGCTTCAGGGAAAGAAAAACGAAGCTGACGGACAGCTGATGACCGATTATACCTTTGTCGCCAGCGCCGAGGTTAAGGAGTGCAGCCCCAAGACCACCGTGGACCGGGTGGACCCGGACGACTGGGATAATGACAGCGACAGCGGCAGCGCCGTGGCGGTGCCCACCCCCTATG
>CALGIL010000001.1 GCA_937914895.1 uncultured Angelakisella sp. | reverse complement strand
GGTGCTCCCCCTGGATTCGTATACGGCCACCGAGGTGGTATAGTTGCCGGTGTCAAACCCCAGATAATACGGCATGGCACTCACGCTTCTTCCGCGCCGCCCGCAGGCTCCCTGCCGCGCACATATCCCCCCAGCACCCCGTTGACATAGGCGGGGTCCTCGTCTCCCCCGTACTTTTTGGCCAGCTCCACCGCCTCGTTGATGACGGCGCCCACGGGGACGTCCTCCATATAGTTAAGCTCGCACACCGCCAGCCGCAGAATGGCCGCCGTCACCTTGGGCAGGCGGCTCAGCTTCCACTTGGTGGAGTGTCGGGCGATGATGGCGTCAATATCCAAAAAGTGCTCCTGGACCGCCCCGGCCACCTGGAGGGCGTAGCCGTCCACGGCCTCGTCCCGGCACAGGGCTGCGTCCTCGGCCAGCTGCGCCACCGGGTCGTCGGTGTACTGCAGCTGAAAAATCAGATGAAAGGCCTGTTCTCTCGCGTCCCGTCTTGTCATAGCGTCCTCCCTAATCCCTTGGAAAAAACAAACGCCCCCCTTTTACGTAAAAGTTAAGGAGGGGATTTGTATAGCCTGCCTAGACGGCGGCGCTGTCGGCAAAATGGATGCCGGAGATATGCAGGTTTACCCGGGAAACCACAATCCCGGTCATGTTCTGCACCGCCTCTTTAACCGCCGCCTGCACCTGTTTGGATACGGCGGGAATTTTGACGCCGCTGCGGATGACCAGGGAAATATCGATGACCGCCACGCCGTCGCTGATGGTGACGGTGACGGGCTTTGCAATCTGTTTTTCCCACAGCCATCCGGCCAGGTTGGTGGAGATGGAGGCAAGACCGGCTACCCCCTGGATTTCGGTGGCGGTATATCCGGCGATGGAAGCGACGACGTCATGGGATATTTTCAGGCTTCCGGCGCCTGAGCCCTTGGAATTATCGGACATAGTGTGAACCCTCCCAATCTGATTGCTGGACCCCGCATACTCCTATCATCCTGTCAAGGGTCGTAAAAAGCGCAATAGAGAAAAAGCCGACAGGCTTTTTCTCTATTATACCATAAAAGAAAAACGGTGCAACCTATTTGATCTCGACGATGGAAATATTTTTATCCTCTATGTCCACCTCGCCCAGAATGACGTCCTTAATCTGGGCTGCCTCGCTGTCGGTCATGTCCTCGCAGCGGACAATGACGTCGATTTTATCCTCGTCCAGATACACCATGCAGTCCTCGAAGCCCTTGGCCTTAATGAGGTTTTCAATTTTGCCCTCGGTCTCGATGGTTTTGGCCATGGTGGTGGCCGCCATGGTCAGCTCCGCCATTTTGTCGCTGTCCAGGTTTGTGTCCTCCAGCATATATTTTAGGGCGTCTATGGCCTCGTCCCGGGACTTGGTGCGGGACAGCTTGGCCTCGGCAAAGTAGGCCTCGCCATAGGTGGCGTTTCCGCCGTCGGCATCCTGGGCCCCGTCCACCGCCACCAGCCCGTCGCTGGCCATAAAGTCCCCGTTGGTTTTGACGTACTCCCAGTTTAAATAGACCGCCACGCCCAGCGCGACAATCAGCGCGGACAGAATAATATGCTTTTTGCCGATGATCATGTTCATCTTCTTCATTGAAGTCTCACCCTCCGTACGGTTTTATTCTTGTGCGTTTGCCAGCTTGGAAACAGCAATTTGCGTGGAGGAAATATCCAGGGCCACCTTAATGGTTTCCACCACCTTCCCTACGACAGCAGGCTGATCCCCTCCCTCGCACACCACCACTACGCCTTTGATTTCAGGTTCCAGCTCCATGGTCACCAGCGGTTCTTTTCCATTGGCGCCCTCAATAAGGATATAGGATTCCTCCACCACTTTTTTCTCCTGGGTCTTTTTGCTGTCCGCCGCTTTTACGTCCTCCATCACGTCGTTATTCACCTTTTCGGTTTTGGCATATTCATAACCGTACCCGTTTTGCAGGGTGACCATCACCCTGACCTCCCCCACGCCCTCCACCTGGCGCAGCATCCCCTGCAGCCGCTGCTCCATGTCCTGGGCATACAGGGCCGCCGTGCTTTGCTGGGCAGCGGCGGGGGCCTCCTCCCGCTTTGCCTTGCCCGCCCGGGACAGCATGGGGCCGATGCCGATGAGTATGATGCCCACAATGCCAAGGATAAAGATCAGGGTCTGGGTTTTAACCTGAAAGCGTCCCAGCTTCAGGGAACCCCAGTCTTTTTCTGTCTCTCGGCTTTTCATGACTCCTCCTCGGTGTATTCCAACCGGACCGTCACGCCCAGTTCGTATTCCAGGGCTTTATGGATGACCCTGTGGTCCTCCTTTGCCCGCTGGGGCAGATGGACCTCCACAACCACTTCCTCTTCCCCGCCGGGGGTGGCTTCCTCTGTATCCATGTATATTAGAATCTCGTCTTCTTTTATGCCATATTTAGCAAGCTGCCCCAAAATTATGGACTCGGCCTCCTCCGCCCCCAGGTCCATGGCGGAGTGGCGAAAGTGGTCGGTGGTCTCTTCGGCCACCCGCTGCCTTGCCTCCTCCGGCGAATCCAGGGAAAGCTGAAAGTCGGAAAAGTCGATGCCGGTGGGCAGCAGGAAGCAGCAGAGCATGAAAAGCCCCAGCACCATGTTCATCACCTTTTCCATGGACTTGCCCGGGGTGAGCATGGAGGCGACGCCGCAGACCAGCACCCCGCCGCAGATGGTAAGCACCCATTTGGAAATCTCGCCCAACCCAGGGTCCCCCCTTTCATCCGCCCTTAAACGCCACAATAAGCAGGGTGGTGGAAATAATGACCAGCAGCGCATAGTACAGCAGAATGGCAATCAGAATGCCCAGGGTGCCCGACACCGCCCCCAAAAGACCCGTGATCTCCTTGATCTGAAACAGGTCGCTGATGACGCAGCCCAGCTTGACGGTGACGTACCACACCGCGGTTTTGAGGAGAATGGGCAGAAAGGTAAACACCGTGACAATGATGCCGAAGACCCCCACCGTGCTTTTGACCAGGGAGATGCACCCCTGGGCCGCCGCAAAGATGTCGGACAGGGCCCCGCCCACCACGGGGATCAGGCTGCCCAGCAAAAACTTGGTGGTCTTGGCGGTCACCGAATCCCCCCCCGACGCCACCACCGACTGTATGGTGAGAA